>JBDSFP010000117.1:0-7868 GCA_039919415.1 Aquaticitalea sp.
GCCAATATCTATTCCTAAAATATTCATAACTTTCTATTGCTGATTATAAAAGTAATAAAAGTTTTTAGCTCATTGTTCATTAAAGCAACATTGATTTTAGGATAAATATAAAAAGCACTTCCATTGAGTGCTTTTTAAATCGTAGCGTGAAGCAGGCTTTTTATGTTGTGAAATTTTTAGATAATCGTAGATTGTCCCAAATGGATATTCACGAAATTTTTATTGCTATCCGTCGGATTATTGATAAAATCCTCAATAAAATTTCCAACTTTGCTCGTCGATATTTTTTCTGTAGCATCGTTTAAATCTGGTGTGGTTATTTGAAGTTTGAGGGATTTGTCAACACCTTGACTAATTAATTTTGCTTCTTCATGCAGACCAAAATGCTCCAACAACATTGCGGCCGATAAAATGGATGCAATCGGATTCGCAATTCCCTTTCCTGTGGCTTGTGGATAGGATCCATGAATAGGCTCAAACATCGCATATTTGTCACCAATGGAAGCCGAAGCCAATAAGCCAATCGAACCACCGATGACGCTGGCTTCGTCACTAATAATATCCCCAAACATATTTTCCGTCAGGATCACATCAAACTGGCTTGGATTCAAAATTATCTGCATTGCAGCGTTGTCAACGAACAAGAAATCCAAAGCGACATCAGGATATTGGGAGGCATTTTCTGTCACAACTCGACGCCAAAGACGTGAACTTTCAAGCACATTCGCCTTATCCACAAGTGTCAATTTTTTTCGTCTGGTTTGTGCCGATTTAAATGCCAAATGTGCAATCCGTTCTATTTCAAAACGAGAATATTCGCACAAGTCGGAAGCTGTATTGCCATCTTCGCTCAATTTTTTTTCACCAAAATAAATACCGCCTGTCAATTCTCTATAAATAATGATATCGGTGCCTTGAATGATTTCCTTTTTCAAAGGCGATTTATCCAAAAGTGTCTCGTAAGCTTTTACCGGACGAATGTTTGCATATAGTCCCAAATCCTTGCGAAGCTTCAATAAGCCTTGTTCTGGGCGTACTTTTGCCGAAGGGTCATTGTCATATTTTGGGTCTCCAATCGCACCAAATAAAATGGCGTCGGCGGCTTTGCATAATTCCAAAGTTTTTTCTGGCAAAGGAGTTCCTGTTTTGTCAATGGCAATCGCGCCCACAACTCCTTCCTTAAATACAAAAGTGTGATTGAATTGCGATGCAATGGCCTTTAAAACTTTGATGGATTGGGCTGTCACTTCTGGACCGATTCCGTCACCTGATAAAACTGCTATGTTTAATTTCATAAATTAATTTTTTGTCATTTCCGCGAAGGCGGAAATCTCATTTTTTGTTTTATTCCTGCCTTTCGACTTCGCTCAAGATAAACTCCAGCAGGAATCTCATTCGGTATCCAATTTCATTCCCTTGAAAGAGGGAATCTCAATATGTTTTTTGCTTTTCGAATGCCTCAATAGTTTCTTTTTTACTCAATAAATAATCAATATCGTCATACCCATTAATCATACAGGTTTTTTTGTAAGCATCGATGTCAAACGATTCCTTAAACGATGTTCCGTCGATGGAAATGGTTTGAACCTCAAGATTTACGACGAGTTTGGCGGTCGCTTTTTCTTTGATTTCAGATAGTAAAACCTTTAAAAAATCAGGAGATACTTGAACCGGAAGTAAACCGTTGTTCAACGCATTTCCTTTAAAAATATCAGCAAAAAAACTGGAAACAATCACCTTAAAACCAAAATCTGTCAATGCCCAAGCCGCATGCTCACGACTCGAACCACATCCGAAATTATTACCAGCCACCAAAATACTACCAGAATATTCCAGTCGATTCAAAACGAAATCAGGATTAGGATTTCCTGATTTGTCATAACGCCAATCCCTAAAAACATTGTTTCCAAAACCTTCTCTGTCCGTCGCTTTTAAAAATCGCGCAGGAATGATTTGGTCGGTATCGACGTTTTCAATATCCAAAGGAATGGCTGTTGATGTTAATGTTGTGAACTTTTCCATGTTTACTACCCGTCTTTCGACTCCGCTCAAGATAAACTCCAGCAGGAATCTCGTTTTATATAAATTAAACTTTCTAAATTTTTGCCACCTCCGAAACTTCGGAATACGAATATTTTTGGGCTAACTCTTTAATATGAAATCGTGTCCCGACACTTCGGGGGTGGCTCATTTTATTTCAATTCAATTGCTTCGTAATATCAATAATTTTCCCCTCCACAGCCGTCGCAGCTGCCATCAATGGACTTGCCAAAATAGTTCTTGAACCTTGTCCTTGTCGCCCTTCAAAATTTCTGTTGGAGGTGGAAACGCAATATTCACCTTGCGGAATTTTATCATCATTCATCGCCAAACACGCCGAGCAGCCAGGCTGACGCAATTCAAAACCAGCCTCGTCAAAAATATCTTTGAGACCTTCTTCAATAATTTGTGCTTCCACTTGTTTGCTACCAGGAACCAACCAAGCCGTAACATTGGCCGCCTTTTGTTTGCCTTTAATATAATTGGCTGCTATTCTAAAATCTTCGATTCGCGAATTAGTACAACTTCCAATGAATACATAATTGATAGGCTTATTGATAAGACTTTCGCCTTTTTTAAAATCCATATAATCCAAGGATTTTTCAAACGAAGCGTCGCTGGTTTCTGGAATGGTTTCTGAAATTTTGATGCCCATTCCAGGATTGGTGCCATAGGTGACCATCGGTTCGATATCTTTAGCATCAAAGAAATATTCCTTATCAAATGTCGCATCTTTATCAGAAGGAAGCGATTTCCAATAAGCTACTTTTTTATCGAATGCTTCGCCTTTTGGTGCAAATTCTTTTTCTTTCAGGTAATCGAATGTGGTTTCATCTGGCGCAATCATTCCGCCACGAGCTCCCATTTCGATGCTCATATTGCAAACCGTCATTCGACCTTCCATGGACATGTTTTCAAAAACATCACCTGCATATTCACAGAAATAGCCGGTTCCTGAATTCGTTCCCAGTTTAGAGATAATATAAAGAATGACGTCTTTTGGTAAGACGCCATTCTTTAAGTTGCCATTAATCGATACTCTTAAACTTTTTGGTTTGGTCAATAAAAGACATTGACTTGCAAAGACCTGTGCGACTTGACTAGTGCCTATCCCAAACGCAATCGTTCCAAAAGCGCCATGCGTTGAGGTATGGCTATCACCGCATACGATGGTCATTCCGGGTTGGGTAATTCCCAATTCCGGTGCCATGACGTGTACAATGCCATTGTATTTATGACCAAGTTCGTAAAGTGTGATATTATTTTCTTCGCAATTTTTGGACAGTTGTTCCAGTTGATTTCTGGACAGATCATCTTGTATGGGCAAATGCTGATTTTGAGTAGGCGTATTATGGTCGGCAGTCGCAACAATTTGATCTGGCCGAAATACTGGTATGTTACGTTCTTTTAGCTCGTTAAAAGCTTGTGGACTCGTCACTTCATGAATCAAATGTTGGTCAATATATAAAACCTGCGGACCGTTTTCGATGGCATCGACCACATGTGCATCCCAAACTTTATCAAATAGAGTCTTTTTATTCATAAGTGTCTTTTGCCAAATGCCCATTATGGGTCAGGCTGAAATTATTTGCTGATAGACATTGCTTGTTTCAATGATTTGATGGATGTCATTGTCATTGATTTCCTTTTTGGTATCGGCAAAGTTTAGGAAATTGGCATAAATATCATCCAATTGCAATTTTGTCAATTCATAACCGACATTTTTGGCTCTATACGCCAGCGCAGCACGACCACTTCTCGCGGTCAAAACAATGGCAGAATCGGTAACGCCGACATCTTTTGGGTCGATAATTTCGTAAGTTGCCCTATTCTTGATCATTCCGTCTTGATGGATTCCAGAGCTATGCGCAAAGGCATTCGAGCCAACAATGGCTTTATTCGGTTGCACATACACACCCATGCTTTCAGAAACCAATTGGCTCATTCCATAAAGCATGGACGTTTTGATATTGGTATCGAGGTTCAGATAAGGATGTTGTTTTAGTATCATTACCACTTCTTCCAAAGAGGTGTTTCCGGCGCGTTCCCCGATGCCATTTATGGTGCATTCTATTTGTCGGGCCCCGTTGATGATTCCATCAATGGAATTTGCTGTCGCCAGACCTAAATCGTTGTGACAATGACAGGACAAAATTGCATTTTCAATGCCCTTAACGTTTTCTTTTAAATATTTTATTTTAGCTCCATATTCACTCGGCAAACAATAGCCTGTGGTATCTGGAATATTGAGCACTGTCGCACCAGCTTTAATGGCAGCTTCACAGACCCTTGCTAAATACTCATTATCGGTTCGCCCTGCATCTTCAGCATAAAATTCAACATCTTCCACAAAGGATTTTGAATAGCGCACGGCATCAAAAGCACGTTGCAGGACTTCTTCCCGTGTGGAATTGAATTTAAATTTGATATGCGAATCCGAAGTCCCAATACCTGTATGTATTCTTGGTTTTTTAGCAGATGCCAAAGCTTCCGCAGCCACTTTGATGTCGTTCTCAACAGCCCTTGTCAAGCCACAAACGGTTGCGTTTTTGACAATCCTTGAAATCTCTTTAACCGATTCAAAATCTCCTGGGCTGGATATTGGAAATCCTGCTTCAATCACATCAACTCCCAATAAATCGAGCTGTTTGGCAATAATCAATTTTTGTGTAGTATTCAGTTTGCAGCCAGGCACTTGTTCGCCATCGCGCAAGGTTGTATCAAATATTTGGATGTGTGTTTTGGACATTTATAAAAATAAATTTTTGTATTGTCTTGCTAATGTATAATTTGGATTTAAAATTGTTTGGACATTTACAACCTGTTTTACGATGTCCAACACAATTTATTGTTTGTAAACTATTGAAAAACAAAAGCTTAAATCAAATTCGGCGTGATAACTAAAGACCAAAAAGACAATCTTTTCTCATTGATAAAATCAATGAACAAATCAGAAAAACGCCAATTCAAATTGTATGTGGGACGATTGGATGTCAATGCTGATTCCAAATTTCTGAATTTGTTCAATGTGCTCGACAAAGCGAAAAAATATGATGAAAAAGAGATTGTAAAGACTGGTGTTGTGAAAAAGCAGCAGTTGGCGAATATTAAAGCCCATTTATACAAACAAATTCTGATCAGTTTAAGACTGAATCCATCACATCAAAATATTCGTTCCCAAATCCGGGAGCAGCTCGATTTTGCATCTATTTTATACCACAAAGGCTTGTATAAGCAAAGCCTACGGATTTTGGATAAATCCAAGGAAGTTGCCATCCAACATGAAGAGAAAAACATCGCTTATGAAATCGTGGAACTTGAAAAAGTCATTGAATCCCAATACATTACCCGAAGTATTGCCACCAGGGCTGATGAATTGTCGATTCAGGCAAAAGAATTGAGCCAGTTGAATGTCATCGCAAGCAAATTATCAAACCTGTCGCTTCAATTATATAGCATTATTTTAAAATCTGGTTATGTTAAAAACGAAGCTGAAAGCAAAAAGGTCACAGCCTATTTTCAGGACAGGTTGCCAGTTTATGAATTTAAAAGTTTAGGGTTTCGCGAAAAATTGTGGCTTTTTAAGGCTCATTTATGGTATAGTTTTCTCCTTCAGGACTTTTTGAACTGCTACAGATATGCCTCAAAGTGGGTGGATCTGTTTAATCAGAATCCGAATATGATAAGTTTAAATCCCGTCTTTTTTTTGAAAGGGAATAATTATCTATTGGAGTCCATTTTTTTCCTTCAGAATAAACCAAAATTTCAAAACTCATTGAGGCAATTTGAAAAAACCGTTTCAGAAGCCAGTTTTCCAAAAGATGAAAATGTTGAGACATTAGTATTTTTGTATCTCAATTTTCATCGTATCAATCAGCATTTTATAGATGGAAGTTTTGAGGCAGGTTTAGTGTTGATTCCAACCATAGAAACTAATTTGAAAAAGTTTCAAGGCCGTATCGATGATCATCATAAAATGATATTCTATTACAAGTTCGCCAGTTTGCAATTTGGTGCCGGAAACAACAAGAAGTGTATTTTTTATTTAGAAAAAATCATCTCCAATAAAACACTTGAGATGCGCGAGGATTTACTTTGTTTTGCTCGCGTGTTGAATCTTGTTGCGCATTATGAAGCAGGTTTGGATTATCATTTGGAGACACTTTTAAAAAGCACTTACAA
Source organism: Aquaticitalea sp. (assembly GCA_039919415.1). Classification (GTDB taxonomy): domain Bacteria; phylum Bacteroidota; class Bacteroidia; order Flavobacteriales; family Flavobacteriaceae; genus JBPOFM01. The sequence continues at coordinate 6,223 of JBDSFP010000117.1, forward strand.
GTTTTTGATAAAGATGAATGACTTACATGAGGTGCAAAAGGAAATGATAAAATTTATCCGAGGTTTGCAGGATATTTATCCACATGATTTGAAACAGGCGTTCAAGAATCTTCACAAAAAACTGAAGGTTTATGAGGACCATTCTTATGAACGAAGGGCGTTTTTGTATTTGGATATTATCTCTTGGCTCGAAAGTAAAATCGAGAACAAACCGGTGGCAAAAATCATCCAAAATAAATATTTGACAAAATTCACCCCTTAATTTTCCGATTCTCATAAAACTTTAAAAAAAATCCTTGAAAAGTTTGGATATTAAATTTTTGCGATGCAATATTTGCACTCACAAAGTTCAAACACTTACTGAAATGTTATCAAGAAAGGCGGAGGGATTAGACCCTATGAAGCCTTAGCAACCCTTTGAATTTATCAAAGAAGGTGCTAAATTCTACTTGAACTTCGATTCATTAATCGGACAACGGATAGATAACCCAACGTAATTACCCATCTGTAATTACCAACTTCTTTTTAACATTTTTCTATTAAGTACGTCTGTGAAGACGCATTTGGCTTTTGTTTTAATCTATTTATTAACTCAAAAAAATTAGAAAAATGAGTACACAAAAATTTGCGACCAAAGCGTTGCACGCAGGACATGATGTCCAAAAAAACGGAGGCACCAGAGCTGTTCCTATTTACCAATCCACAGCGTATGTGTTCAACAATTCAGACCACGCAGCCAATTTGTTTGCCTTAGCGGAAACTGGCTTCATTTACACACGCCTAAACAATCCTACAAATGCTGTTTTGGAAGAGCGCTTGGCGGCACTTGAAGGCGGCATCGCTGCTGTGGTGACCGCTTCTGGCGCTTCGGCAATTTCTACCACTTTATTGACTTTATTGAAGGCTGGAGACCACATCGTGGCATCCAACAGTTTGTATGGAGGCACTTACAATTTATTAAGCGTGACCTTACCACGACATGGTGTCACAACCACATTTGTGGATCCATCCAATCCTGAAAATTTCAAAAAAGCAGCGCAGGAAAACACAAGAGCGTTTTTTATCGAATCCTTGGGAAATCCAAAATTGGATGTGTTGGACATTGAGGCCATCGCCAAAGAATCGAAAGCACACAAAGTACCATTGATTGTGGACAATACGGTGGCAACACCGTATTTGTTGAATCCTATTGAATATGGTGCCAACATCGTCATCCATTCCCTTACAAAATACATAAACGGTAATGGAACGGCTTTAGGAGGCGTCATCATCGACGCCGGAACTTTTGATTGGACGAATGGAAAATTCCCAGAATTTACGGAACCATCCGCAGGCTATCACGGTTTGGTGTACAGCGAAGCCTTGGAAGCGGCCGCATTCATTGCAAAAGTTCGCATAGAAGGACTTCGGGATTATGGTGGCGCTTTGAGCCCATTCAATGCTTGGCAAATAATTCAAGGTTTGGAAACCTTGCCATTGCGAATCAAGAAACATAGCGAAAATGCTTTGGAACTAGCCAAATGGCTTCAAAAACAAGAGGAAGTCGCTTGGGTAAATTATCCAGGTCTTGAGTCCAGCGAGTACAAAAGTTTGGCTGACAAATATTTTCCCAATGGTCAAAGCGGCATCGTCACTTTTGGAGCAAA
>JBDSFP010000202.1:0-3112 GCA_039919415.1 Aquaticitalea sp.
CTTGAAACAAATGGCTTATGGCGGCGTTTTTGACCAAATTGGTGGTGGGTTTTCCCGCTATTCAGTCGATGACAAATGGCATGTGCCCCATTTTGAAAAAATGCTCTACGACAACGCCCAATTGGTCAGTTTGTATGCCGATGCTTATTTGATTGCAAAAGATAAACTCTACAAAGATGTCATCATAGAAACTTTGGAATTTGTCAATCGCGAATTGACTGGAACCCAAGGCAATTTTTATTCCTCCTTGGATGCCGACAGCCACAACAAAGCAGGAACATTGGAAGAAGGTTCTTATTACGTTTGGCAAAAAGAGGATTTAAAATTGATTCTAAAAGATGATTTTGAGTTGTTTTCAGATTATTACAATATCAATTCCTACGGCTTTTGGGAACACAATAATTATGTATTGATTCGTAAAGATGATGATGCATCCATCCTAAAAAAATTCCAACTCAAATCTGAACAATTATCAAACAAAAAACAAACTTGGAAAGAATTGCTTTTAAAAGAACGCCACAAACGTGAACGACCTCGACTTGATGATAAAACGTTGACTTCCTGGAACGCATTGATGCTGAAAGGCTATGTAGATGCCTATCGCGTTTTGATGGATAAAAGCTATTTGGATGCCGCTTTAAACAATGCTGAATTTATAGTTAAATATCAAATTCGTGACGATGGTGGACTCAATCACAATTTCAAGGATGGAAAAAGCACCATCAACGGCTATCTTGAAGATTATGCAGCTACCATTGAAGCCTTCATCACATTATACGAACAAACCTTAGACATGAAATGGCTCAAGGAAGCTAAAAACTTGACCGATTATGCGTTCGACCACTTTTTTAATGACCAAAGCAAACTATTCTTCTTTACATCAAATTCGGATGCCGATTTGGTAAGTCGGAGCATTGAATATAGAGATAACGTGGTGCCGGCAAGTAATTCCATCATGGCGAAAAACCTATTCAAACTATCACATTATTTTGACAACGAACATTATGCCAAAACGGCAAGAATTATGCTGAACAATGTAAAACCAGAAATCCAGGAATATGGTTCGGGTTATAGCAATTGGCTGGATTTGATGCTCAATTTTACCGAGAAATTTTATGAAGTAGCAGTTGTTGGCAACGACGCTATCGCCAAAATTTCTGAAATAAACAACACTTACATTCCAAATAAAATTATTGTGGGAAGTATAAAGGACGAATCGTTACCTTTACTCGAAAACAGATATGTTGAAAACGAGACCTTCATTTATGTATGTGTTGACAAAGCCTGCAAACTGCCTGTTTCGGATGCTAAAGATGCTATTAACCAATTAAAGGAATAGCCATGAAAATACTTCAAAACATTCTCATCTGCATCATTGCATTTGAGCATTTTTATTTTTTGATTCTCGAAATGTTCCTATGGACACAACCAAAAGGAATTAAAACATTTGGGCTAAAATCAAAAGCCTTTGCTGAAGAGACAAAGGTCTTGGCTGCCAATCAAGGACTTTATAACGGCTTTCTGGCTTTTGGCTTAGTATTTTCATTGGTTTCCAAAAATATTTGGATGATATATTACCTGATGGTTTGTATCATTATTGCTGGCCTTTATGGTGCCTTTTCAACCAAAAAGTTAAAGTTATTTTATATACAGTCAATACCTCCTATATTTTTTTTAATTTTAGAAATAATAAATAATCATGGGTCTTCTTAAAGGTTTATTCGTGATAAGCAGCCAGCCAAATTTGACCAACTCAATGATGTATATTATATTGCGATAAATAATGAAATCGCGAAACCGCTCTTAAACAACAAAAAAGAAATAGCTACACTTTTTCCAAATAACGAAAAAGATATTGCGCGATATCTTGGTTCAGAAAAATTGAATGTTAAAAAATAAGATGATCTCATCAAGCTCGTGGATTATATTAATTAAATAAAATAACATCTTTAATCATTTTTACACCAGTTTATAATTATTTCTAATACCTTTTATTGATTGGTAATTGCACATTTAATATTCTTATTTTTATACACAAATTTCTATATACATGAACTTACAAAAATGGACCGACACAGGATATGACCTGTTGATTATTTATACTCCAAAATTAATTGCAGCCATCTTAATATGGATTGTTGGCTCTTGGATTATACGATTGATACTCAAAGGCATCCGAAAAACGATGGAAGCCCGCGAGTATGATGCAGGCCTTAAAAAGTTCTTGATGAATCTCATCAGTTGGATTTTAAAAATCGTTCTGGTCATTGGTGTTCTGGGCACTGTCGGAATAGAAACCACCTCTTTTGCCGCTATTTTAGCCGCCGCAGGTTTGGCTGTTGGTTTGGCTTTACAAGGTTCTTTGGCGAATTTTGCCGGTGGCGTATTGATCATGATTTTCAAACCTATAAAAATTGGAGATTTTATTGAAGCTCAGGGTCAGGTCGGAACGGTTAAGGACATTGAGATTTTTACGACCAAACTTACCTCTCCCGACAATAAAGAAATCATCATTCCCAATGGGAAGTTGTCCAATGACAATATTGTCAACTATTCTGCAATGGATATGCGACGCGTGGATCTAGTTTTTGGTGTTGGTTATGATTCGGATATCAAACAGACCAAAGATGTATTGATGGCACAACTGACCAATCATCCCTTGATCTTGAAAGAACCCGAACCATTGGTCAGATTATCGGAACTGGCAGATAGTTCGTTAAACTTTAACGTGCGTCCTTGGGTCAGAACTTCGGATTATTGGGGCGTGTATTATGATATCATGGAAAGTACAAAAAACGCTTTAGACACTGCGGGAATTGATATTCCATATCCACACAATGTGCAGATCAATAAAGGGAATTAGGATTTAAAGCCAATAAATTCCTTTAGATAGTAAGGTTCAAAATAAGCGACGTCTTCGGTGTCGTTTTTTTTGTACCTGTCATAAGCCAATTGAGCCATATCTTTTGAAGATGGAAGTTTATTCTCTATAAAATTGGCATTTGGATGTCTGATGATGGTCTGTGCTTTTTCAACTCCATTCCCTATAAAATATACGTGGCCTTCGTTCAAATAGGTCTGAAAAGAGGTTTCATCCAATATTTGGGCTTCT
>JBDSFP010000390.1:0-5362 GCA_039919415.1 Aquaticitalea sp.
GGCGCTTCCATTTTAAAGCTTTCCATGAATTTGGTGGTATAATTTCCTGCCAAATAATCTGGATTGTCCATCAATTGTCTGTGGAAAGGTATGGTGGTTTTTACGCCTTCGATGACGAATTCGTCCAAGGCACGTTTCATTTTATTGATGGCTTCCTCTCGTGTCTGCGCGGTTGTAATCAACTTGGCAATCATCGAATCATAATTTGGCGGAATCGTGTAACCAGCATATACGTGCGTATCCAATCGGACACCATGACCTCCTGGGGCATGAAGAGTCGTGATTTTTCCTGGTGAGGGCCTAAAGTCGTTGTAGGGATCTTCGGCATTGATACGGCATTCAATGGAATGTAGATTTGGCGTGTAGTTCTTGCCAGAAATCGGCACTCCTGCCGCGACCAAAATCTGTTCACGAATCAAATCAAAATCAATGACCTGTTCTGTAATGGGATGTTCCACTTGGATACGTGTGTTCATCTCCATAAAGAAGAAATTGCGGTGCTTATCGACCAAAAACTCGATGGTTCCAGCGCCTTCGTATTTGATATATTCCGCGGCCTTTACAGCTGCCAAGCCCATAGCATCACGAAGTTCGTCTGTCATAAATGGAGACGGAGTTTCTTCGGTCAGCTTTTGATGACGACGTTGTATGGAACAATCGCGTTCTGAAAGATGGCAAGCTTTCCCTGTAGAATCGCCAACAATCTGTATCTCGATATGGCGTGGCTCTTCGATGAGTTTTTCCATGTACATATCGTCATTGCCAAATGCGGCTTTCGATTCTTGGCGCGCAGAATCCCATGCATCCTTAAGATTTTCGGCTTTCCAAACGGCACGCATCCCTTTTCCTCCACCTCCAGCTGTGGCTTTTAACATCACGGGGTAACCGGTTTCTTCAGCAACTTTTTGACATTCTTTGAAATCCTTTATAATTCCTTCACTTCCTGGAACACAGGGCACGCCTGCTTCTTTCATGGTTTCTTTAGCCGTTGCTTTGTCTCCCATTTTAGAAATCATTTCTGGAGAGGCTCCAATGAATTTAATGCCATGTTCTTCACAGATTTTGGAAAATTTGGCATTTTCAGACAAGAATCCATAACCTGGATGAATGGCGTCTGCATTGGTAATTTCTGCTGCGGAGATGATGTTGGACATTTTAAGGTAAGAATCCTTGCTCGCAGGTGGCCCAATGCAAACCGCTTCATCAGCAAACTTAACGTGCAAACTCTCGGCATCAGCCGTAGAATAGACGGCAACGGTCTTGATGCCCATTTCCTTACAGGTTCTGATGACACGAAGTGCAATCTCTCCTCTATTGGCTATTAATATTTTTTTAAACATACCTTTTAAATATTTAAAATCTCAAATTCCAAGCACCAAATTCCATTGTTTGGATTTTGGGATTTGTCCATTGGAATTTTAAAATTGATTAGGATGGATCTACTAAAAACAAGGGTTGATCGTATTCAACGGGTGAGGAATCGTCCACTAGTATCTTGACAATTTTACCTGAAATCTCGGATTCAATTTCGTTGAATAGCTTCATCGCTTCAATCACACATAACACATCGCCCTCTTTAATGGTCTTCCCAACTTCAACAAAAACAGGTTTGTCTGGAGAAGATTTACGATAAAACGTTCCAATAATTGGAGATTTTATAGTGATGTATTTTGAATTATCATCCGCGGCAGCTACTGGCGTATTGGGTGCTTGAGGCGAAGTTGTCTGTGCCTGAGGCTGTTGGGATACAGGTGCACTTACCGGAATTTGCTGAACATAGGTCATTGGTTCCCCCCTATCATCGCCACCTGTTCTGATGGTGATCTTGATATCGTCCATCTCCAGTTTAACCTCACTTGCCCCGGATTTGGCTACAAACTTGATTAAGTTTTGAATTTCTTTTATATCCATAATGTTTGAATTAAAATATAGTTAATGTATGTTGGTTAGTTATGAATTATAGGCCCAAGTCAGATAAATGGAACCCCAAGCAAAACCACCTCCAAAAGCCACAAAAACCAATTTGTCGCCTTTTTTTAGTTGGGATTCATAATCGTGTAACAGTAAAGGTAAAGTTGCTGATGTAGTGTTTCCATATTTTTGGATATTCAACATCACTTTGGACTCGTCCACTTCTATTCGGTTCGCAGTTGCTTCCACAATCCGTTTATTGGCCTGATGTGCTACCAGCCAATCTATTTCTTCCTTTTTGAGATTATTGCGTTCCAATATTTTAACAGTCACGTCAGCCATATTGAAGACGGCGTTTTTAAATACTGTTTTTCCTTCCTGAAATATATAATGCTTTCCTTCGGCAACTGAAGCTGGGGTTGATGGATAGGAAGAACCTCCATAGGTGGCTTGTAAAAATTCCCGGCCATTTCCATCACTTTTCAACAATTCATCCTGAAGTCCGAGTCCTTCTAAATTCGGTTCAAACAAAGCAGCTCCTGCGCCGTCGCCAAAAATGATGCACGTCGCTCTGTCTTTATAATTGATCATGGAAGAGTTTTTATCCGCCCCAATCAACAAAACTTTTTTGTATTTGCCGGAGACTATATAGCTCGAAGCAACCGACATTCCAAATAAAAAGCTCGAGCAAGCAGCTTCCAAATCGAACGAAAACGCATTAGTCGCGCCGATTTCTGTAGCAGTATATGCGGCAGTTGAAGCGGCCTTCATATCGGGAGTTGCAGTGGCAACAATGACCAAATCTATCTCTTTTGGATCGATACCTGATTTGTTTATTAAGTTTTGGGCTGCTTTAATGGCTAAATAAGAAGTTCCTTTGCCGTCTTCCTTAAGTATTCTGCGTTCCTTGATCCCTGTTCTAGTGGTAATCCATTCATCGTTAGTCTCAACCAATGTCTCCAAAATTTGATTTGTCAACACATAATCTGGAACGTAGCCTCCGATGGCAGTAATTGCAGCAGTGATTTTACTCATTATATTGTATTAAAATTACCCCGAAATTGGCCAAAAAAGGTCAAAAAGTGTAAATAATTGCTCAATTTACTAAAAAAAAGGTATAATATGATGCAAATTAAGTTGTTTTTGAGTCTTTCAAAAATTAATCATAAAAAAAACGCTCATAGTTGAGCGTTTTATTATATGCTTGCATAATAGTTATGCTAAATTTTCTTCTTTTTCAGAGTTGTCGATCAGCACTTGTCCTCTATAATACAATTTTCCTTCGTGCCAATGTGCTCTGTGGAATAAGTGTGCTTCTCCTGTAGTAGGACACGTGGCGATGGTAGGAACTGTCGCTTTGTAATGTGTTCTTCTCTTATCTCTTCTGGTTTTAGAAATCTTTCTTTTAGGATGTGCCATTTTATAATTTATTTATCCGTTAATAGTTTTTTTAATGTATTCCAACGAGGATCTGTTTCCTCTGATTTTTCTTTTTCTCCAAGTCCTTTTGGGCTCAATTCTTCCAATTTTTCAAGTATGTCTGAATGCAAAGTTCCATCTGAAACGCCTGGATGAACACGTTTTGTGGGCATTGATAAAATGATCAACTCATATATATATTGTGCCACATTAACTTCGTATTCACCATGGGGAATAATCAGTATATCTTCGTTCTCATCATTATATTCCTCTCCAAATTTAACGACAAGATCAAAAGTCCCCTTAACTTTTTGGTCATAAGGCTCATTGGTCGTATCGCAATTGACATTCACAAATCCCTTTAGCTTAAAGTTCAATTCCAAAAGCGTTGACTTCTTTTCAAAAAGCAAATCAACCTTTACATTGACATCATTAAACTCCTCATAATCAAACTGTTCAAAGAACATTTCATCAATCTGATAGTCGAAATGATGCTTTCCGAGTTTTAAACCTACAAATTGTATGGTGTATTCTTTCAAAGGCTTCATTGTCAAATTCATTTTGAGCCTGCAAATATACAAATATTTTATTCATTGAAAAGTGATATGAACAAAAAAATGTTTATATCTTTTTCGGGCTATGTTTTAAGGGGTTTTTGGATAGTTTTCTGTATTCTTTACGGTTTGTATAAATTTTAATCGCCATGAAAACTGCCTCTTTGAACGAGCTTTCATCTGCTTCACCTTTCCCTGCGATTTCAAAGGCGGTGCCATGGTCGGGAGAAGTTCTCACTTTAGAAAGTCCTGCAGTAAAATTGACACCTTCTCCGAAAGTTATCGTTTTAAACGGTATCAGGCCTTGATCGTGATAGGAGGCTATGACAGCATCGAAGTTTTTGTAATTTTTGGAACCAAAAAAGCTATCCGCAGAATAAGGTCCATAGACCAATTTTCCCTTTTCCCTGATTTTTTCGAGCGTAGGTCTGACAATCTTATCGTCCTCCTCACCAATCACACCATTATCTCCAGCGTGAGGATTGATTCCCAAAAGCGCAATGCGAGGTTTATTGATCCTGAAATCCTGTATTAAGGAATTATAAACGGTTTCGATTTTTTCCGTAATTAATTTTGCGTTAATAGTATTTGAAACGTCTTTTAACGGGACATGATCCGTCAACAACCCTACCTTCAATTCTTCGGTCACCATAAACATCAAACTTGTGCCTCCAAGTTCTTTTGCCAGATAATTGGTGTGACCGGGGAATTTAAAAGAATCCGATTGAATTGTCAATTTATTGATTGGTGCGGTTACCAAAACGTCGATATCTTCATTTTTTAATGCTTCCGTTGCCTTTTCCAAAGATTTTACTGCGAAGAGTCCAATCTCGTTGTTTTCTTTTCCGAATTCGATATTTGGATTTTCTTTCCACACATTCAGCACATTCACTTTGCCTTCCACAATTTGGTTGACTTCATTAATCCCGTGGAAATTGATTGGACTATCAAAATGTTTTTTGAAAAAGGACATTGTTTTGATGGAGGCGAAAATGACTGGTGTGCAGAATTCAAGCATTCTTGAATCCTCAAAGGTTTTCAATATAATTTCTGTTCCAATACCATTCAAATCGCCAACCGAAATACCAACTTTTATAAGTTCTGCCTTCTTCATTTAATGTACTATCTTTGCATCACGCTGGTTTACGCGACTGTTATCTTTGCAAATTTAACTATTTATTCGACATTATGTTTACAGGTATCATTGAAGATTTGGGAGTTGTAACACATTTGAAAAAGGAAAAGAAAAATCTTCACCTCACTCTAAAATGCGCTTTGACTTCCGAATTGAATATCGACCAAAGTGTTTCCCATAACGGGGTTTGCTTAACCATTGTGGACATAAAAGATAATGAATACACGGTGACCGCCATAAAAGAAACTTTGGACAAATCGAATATTGGAACTCTTAAAGTGAACGATTTGGTCAATATTGAACGCGCCATGAAACTTGGCGACCGATTGGATGGCCATATTGT
>JBDSFP010000476.1:0-8337 GCA_039919415.1 Aquaticitalea sp.
AATGGAAACTGCTTGATTATTTTCATTGAACTCCACAACTCCGTAACGTTCAGGGTCATGAACACGGTAGGCATAAATAATTCCACCGTCAGGATTGTTGTTTTCCTGTAATAATTTTGAAAGGCCAGAACCATAGAAAATATTGTCTCCCAAGATAAGGGCCACTTTATCCTTTCCTATGAATTTTTCACCAATCAGAAAGGCTTCAGCCAATCCATTGGGCGCTTCTTGGACAGCATATTCAAAATGGCAGCCATATTTTTTTCCATCGCCCAATAATTCCTTGAATAATGGAAGGTCTTTAGGCGTTGAGATGATCAACATCTCCCGAATACCCGAATACATCAAGGTAGAAAGTGGATAATAGATCATAGGTTTATCATAAATTGGCATTAACTGCTTGCTTACTGATAATGTCAATGGGTGCAATCTTGTTCCAGAGCCTCCTGCTAATATGATTCCTTTCATCCGTTATTGATATTGTTTTTGATAGTACTGTTGATAAGCTCCACTTGTGACATTTTTAAGCCATACTTCATTGTCCAAATACCAACGTATAGTTTGCTTCAGTCCTTCCTCAAATTTTAGTGAAGGTTGCCATCCCAAATCGTTTTTGATTTTTGCAGCGTCGATCGCATAGCGCAAATCATGTCCAGGGCGATCCTTTACGTAAGTTATCAATTTTTCCGATGCTCCTTCAGGTCTTCCGAGTGCTCTGTCCATTAGTTTACAAAGCAACTTAACCAAATCAATATTTTTCCACTCATTAAAACCTCCAATGTTATAGGTTTCCCCATTTTTACCATTATGAAATGCTACGTCAATTGCCCGAGCATGATCTATGACATACAACCAATCCCTGGTGTAATTCCCATCGCCATATACTGGAAGTGGTTTGTTGTGAATAATATTATTGATAAATAAAGGGACCAATTTTTCAGGAAACTGATTTGGTCCATAATTATTGGAACAGTTGGTAATAATATAAGGTAACCCATACGTTTCTCCGTATGCTCTTACAAAATGATCGGAGCTTGCTTTGGACGCCGAATAAGGAGAATTTGGATCATATGGGGTTGTTTCGGTAAAAAGTCCTGTTTGACCCAAAGTTCCATAGACCTCATCTGTGCTGATGTGATAAAAGCGTTTGTGCTCAAAATTATTATGCCAAATATTTTTAAAAGCATTGAGCAAAATCATTGTGCCAATGACATTGGTTTTTACAAATGCCAATGGATCTTTAATGGAACGATCGACATGTGATTCTGCTGCCAAATGAATGACCCCTTCAAATTTATGTTTTTGAAAAAGTTCGGTAATAAAGATGTCATCTGTAATATCTCCTTTTATGAAGGTGTAATTCGTATACTCCTCAATGTCCTTCAGATTCTCAAGATTGCCCGCATAGGTCAATGCGTCCAAATTATAAATATGATAGTCTGGATAGTTCTCAACAAACAATCGCACGACGTGAGATCCAATGAAGCCAGAACCACCGGTGATTAAAAGTGGGGTTTTATGACTCATAGTCTTTAATAAATTTAAAAGCTCCCATAAAGGCATAAATGAGACATAAAAGTATAAATGCCATTACCGGTAAAGTAAACCAATATTTGTTCAATAAACCAGTGGATTTACTTCCTACCTCAGGAAATCTTGAAAGCACATCATAATAGGTGTTTTTTTCGACTTTCAACTGTACAACTGACCGTATGGAATCCCTAACCCTCATACCTTCTCGAAATAATTCGTATTCATAGGTTTTTGATTTTTCTTGTTGCAGAGGCAATAAGCCTTGAACGTTGATAAAGGCGGCACCTTTATCGGATTCCGCTTTTACAACACCTAGATATATAGATTGTAAGGTATCCATTTTAACCAAATCCTTTTCAAATAACGATTTTCTGATATCCAAAGTAGAATCACGGATACGCTTTTGCTCAATGGAATATCTGTTTGAAAAGGTCTCATCAAATCCATCTTCCAATTTACTGAATATATTCTTGTTTAATGATTGGACGGTAATTAAATATAATTCACTGGAATAGATGTCACGATTATCAACAAACTCATTAAATGAAATGGTATTAACTCTTGAACTGTCCAAAGATTTCAAATAAACATCGTATTGCTTTAACAGTTCATTTTTTGTTTCTGGACCGATTTCAACACTAAAGCCTACAAGTTTTTCAGATTCATCCTTACTTATATGGAACACCTTAGACAAAACTTCATGATTGTTTTCATTTAATAACGAATTATAATATTTAACATTCGTTATCAATTGATATTTCGAATCAAAATATGGTTTTACCAACATGGATGCCTCGTAAACGGATGGTTTGCTCTTCTCCATAACCACTCCAATGATAAACGCCACGATTACGACAATGGCTATCAAAATCAAATTTTGTATTATGGCTTTTAAGAAGTAAACAATGAACGAAAATATAAACAAAAAAATGGATGCAATAAATTTAAAAAACTTGTCAAAAAGCCTACCAATCACATTAAAAATTTGACCTAGATCAATTTCTTCGGTGGTTTTTGGATTTAAATCTTCATTCATAATAGAAAATTAATTAAAAATTTGTTGTAATATTTTTCTCGTTATTAAATAGGTGGGTTTCACACCGGAAGTACCAAGACCTCCAGAAGCCAGTGTGCTTCCTGTTTCCAGTGGATTATCACTGGCATAATAAGCATAGCGCACCTTTACGTTAGGGATAATACTTCCTCTCACTTTTGACGCTGCTTGAATGGCCTTTTGGTAATGTGCACCTTCCATTTCAAGCCCTATTACGTTCCATGTGGAATTGAAAAAGAACTTTAAGATTTCCTTGTTTTGTAAGGAGGTGCCCAACACCGTGATCATGGAGCCTTCGCAGACATGAATACCCTGATTTTCAAAATCCTCTTTTGACAATTCGTTGTCAAATGGATAATTATCAGCAGTCCCTTCAAATATATGTGCCGAAGGAATCATTATATCGCCTTTTCCTCCTTCGAGAATGCCCGCCTTTCCCATTATGGAAATAGACTCAACGTTCAAATGAACTTTTTTTCCTTGGACTTTTATGGGTTTTAGCAATTCGTCCATGGTTTCATAGGCTTGTTCGCCAAAGGCATAATCCATTACAAAAATAACGGGTTGTAACTCCTCTTGGGATTTCTTTTTGATTTCAATATCTGTCTTAGAAAAATCAATTTTTGAAGTATCAAAAATTTGAATATCGATGTTGGTGCCCGACATGTCCGGAATATATATCATGCCTCTTTGCAACGCTTCTTTGCTCACTTTATTGCGCATGGTTTCATTATCTCTTTGGCTTAATGCTTCATAAACTTCAAAAATCGGCTTCTTTACAACTACCGATTTCAATGCCTGAGGCGCAAAAAGTGAATTCATCACACTGTGCATATTGGCACTTATAATATGTATTGGGCGCTCAATAAGATTGTTTTTCAACAGGGCCTCCTTAATGGAGTCTGCCCAAATTTCGCCATGAATATGGTGGCCCAAACGCTCTCTTAAGACGGGGCTGAAAGTCACAGTACGTTTATTATTATTGACTACTTCCTCAATGGCCAACTTACCCAGCCAATAGACCAAATGCAACAAGCGATCGGGTTGGTTTGGCAATGCAAACGAGGAATATGTCTCCGTCAATTCATTGAAGGTTCTGCCAAGAATATTTGCAGTGTGGGTAATGGCAATTTCCCGGTCTTTTTGGGATAATTCCCCTTTTGTAAAGACCGCCTTTTCTAGCTTTATCCAATCACGTGTTGTAGTGCCTTGCTCATCGATCAAAACACGTTTGCTTATTTTGTGCGATTCCACAAACATAAATGTTAAATGCGTAAGGATATCATAGATTTCTGAACGACCACGTGTGATTTCAATATTCATCTGTTCGTCGTCGATGCGGAAGCAATTTCGTCGTCTTTTTGGAGGAATGATGACTTTAAAATGAGAATTGCTATAGCCTTCGTCACTGGTCAAATTGATAAAAGTACATTCTTCAATACCATTAGGAAGTCTGTCAATGACATATAACAATCCTTCCAATTCGGCCTTTTCCTCGCCAATGGAGCCATAAATTTCAGGTCTTAAAAGCAGTAACGCTTCGCGCAAAGTTTCACCAGAAATACCCATGGGTTTATAAAAACCACGATTGAACAAATGCCGCATGGTAATGTACATTCTCTCAATGGCATTTGAACTTTCCTGTGCTCTCGTTCGTGCATGGTGTTTTTTGTTACTCATTGGTCAACTTTAGCCTGCAAATATAGTATTATTTAGTTAAATTTAATTCTACCAAGGCATCTGCGATTTTGCGATCGTTGGAGAGTCTCGGGATTTTATTTTGTCCTCCCAATTTTCCAATGGATTTCATATACTCCTGAAAACCGTTCTTCTTAACCTGTGTTATTTTTAAATGTTGAAGCACATTTCCTTTGAGTAAATCCAAATAATAAGAGTTTTGTTGCTGAAGCGAATTTTCGATTCTGACGACGATTTCCTTCAGGTTATTGGGCTCATTTTCAAATTCTATGAACCATTCGTGATAAGGTAAACCTTCGGTTGGGTTGATTTGGGGAGCCACCGTAAATTCTGAAACTTGAATGTTGTTGTTTTCCAAAGCGTCTTGCAAGGCCTGTTCGACTTCCTTGCCAATGACGTGTTCGCCAAAAGCGGAAATAAAATGCTTGATTCGCCCAGAAACAATCACGCGATACGGCTTGAGGGATGTGAATTCTATAGTATCGCCAATATTGTAAGCCCAAAGTCCTGCATTGGATGAAATGATCATCACATAGTTCACACCAATCTCTGCATCTTTAATGATGATCCGTTTTGGGTTTTCATTGAAGAATTCATCGGCCTTTACAAACTCATAAAAAATCCCAGAATTGAGCTGTAGCAACATTCCCCTTTCGTTCTGTTTATCTTGAAATGCAAAAAACCCTTCACTGGCTGGGTACAATTCAATGCTGTCCACTTTTCTTCCTATGAGGTTTTCAAATTTCGCACGATAGGGCTCAAAATTGACACCACCAAAAATGAATAGATTAAAATTCTTAAAAATATCGCCAACTTTCTTTCCTGTTTTTTGATTGAGTTTTTCGAAGTACATCTGTACCCAAGACGGAATTCCGGATATTACCGTCATGTTTTCATGTAAGGTTTCGTCCACAATCGCCTCGACTTTGGTTTCCCAATCTTCAATGCAATTGGTTTCCCATGAAGGCATACGGTTTTTTTGAAGATATTTTGGAACGTAATGTGCTACAATACCTGATAATCGTCCTATTTGAATGCCGTTTTTTTTATCGAGAATTGGACTTCCCTGTAAAAAAATCATTTTGCCATCCACAAACTTTGAATTCCCGGTTTCTGCAATGTACATCAGAATGGCATTGCGGGCTGCTTCAATGTGTGTGGGCATGCTTTCTTTGGTGATGGGAATGTATTTTGCTCCTGAAGTGGTGCCAGAGGTTTTGGCAAAATAAATTGGTTTTCCTGTCCAAAGTATGTCCTTTTCGCCAGCAACTGCTTTTTCAATATAGGGTCTCAATTCCTCATAATCTCGAATAGGTACTCGCTTTACAAAATCTAAATACGCAAAGATATTTATAAAGTCATGGTCTTTGCCAAATTGTGTGTTCTTTGCAATAGAAATCAGCTCCTGAAATACCTTTTCCTGTGTTTCAATGGGTTTTGCTGCCCATTTTAATATCGACTTTTTAACGCTTGATGCGAAAGGTTTTGCTAAAACGGATTTTAATGATAACATTATTTAAAATCAATAAAATTTGTTGGATTCACGGGGTATCCCTTACTCCAAAGTTCAAAATGCAAATGAGGTCCCGTGGTGTATTCGCCTGTATTTCCAGCCATGGCAATGACTTCGCCTGCTTTGACCAAATCACCTTGTTGTTTAGTCAATGAGGAATTGTGCTTATAGACCGAAATCAACTCCTGGCTGTGCTCAATAATAATTACATATCCGGTTTCTGCAGTCCATTCTGCAAAAATTACGGTACCATCTGCTGTGGCCTTTACGGGAGTGTCCTTTGCGACCACAACATCGACTGCGTAATGTTTTGTTTTTAGATCATAGCCTTCTGAAATAGTCCCGTCGACAGGTGGAAACAGCACGAAATTGGAGTGTACAACGGAGGTTTCAAACAAGTTGTATTTGTCTTCCTTATCCACTTTTTCGCGCAATAGGGAATCTTGTCTGGTCGGATTGAGGTCCAAGATTTTTGGGTCTTTACTGGCGGCCTCTAATATGGAATCCCTATTAAATTGAACGTTCTTCACGTCGCCTGTCAAAACACGTTTGATTGAAGAATAATATTGATCATTCAAAGCGATGATTTGTTGAAGCGAATCGGTCTTATAGTTGAGTTCTGTAGCTTGTTTTTTAAGTCTAGCGGAAGAATAGCCCGGTATAAATTCCCTCAAGGATGTGAAGGCAATCAAAAATGTTGTTCCCGCGATGAGTATGATAACGGTAAGCATAACGATGACAAAAACATTCAATCGCGTAAGTTTCATAGCAAAACGCTCTTCAAATGTGTCTTCATTAAGCACAACGAGGCGATACTTATGCAGCAATTTCTTTGCGAACTTTTTGTCTTTATTTTTTTCTGGCATTGTGAAGCAAAATTACTTAAAATCGTTCAAATCTCTTCGGGAATAGCTAAAGTTTGTTTTTTAACGCATGAATTGAAGTTTAATTATTAACTTTGCAACTCAAATTAAAATGTTATGATAACTTCAAGTATTTTTTTGGGTGCCATTGGACCCGGATCGTGGGTGTTGATTGCCATTGTGATTTTGTTATTGTTCGGCGGAAAGAAAATTCCCGAATTGATGAGAGGGTTAGGTAGCGGAATAAAAGAATTCAAGGATGCAAGTAAGGAGGACGATGTCGACAAAAAAACAACATCTGATAGAAAAGAATAAAACCGATTAATGTACGAAATAACCAAAAAACCAACTCTTCGGTTGGCTTTTTGGTTATTTAATTTTTACCGATTTCAATATCGCTTCCAATTCAAAAACATAATCCCGCTTCTCCAGTGAAGGGGCAAAAACATATCCTTCGAGCACCAAATATCTATTATGTGCCTTATCTTCTATGGCATAATTGATGAAAGGCCCTGACATAAAGGCATTTTTCATATCCCAAATGCCTTTGGTTTCTATGGTTGGTTTATTATCAATCGTAGTGTCAAAAACATATGGCGCATAAGCTTCTTCAGTAATCATATAAGCACCTTCAACAGAACTTTGAATATAGGCTTTGCCAATGGAATCTCGCATTCTAATGATATCAACAACAGTACTGTCGCCCCTTTTGAGGCTGTTTAAGGGAACTTCATAAATCATAAAATCCATATTGCCAGTGGTGATGTCTTTACGAATCCAAAAAAAGTTGTTATCGTGGGCTGCAATTCTATAGGCAGTTGGGAATTTAATGTCGATTCCCAATTGGTTCTGAATTTCCTTTGTGTCATGTAACGACATCTTTATTTGTCGTTGTTTCTCTTTGATTTCTTCTTTTTTGAAAGCAGCAACAATTTTTTCTGCATTCGATTCCATTTGATGAATAATTTCCTGGTTGGTCTTGCCAGAAACCACCACAAGCGTTTGAGGAATAGCCAAAACATCTTGATTTATGGAAGTTCCTGCGGGTTTTCCTTTTTCTATTTTTAGGACAATCCGGTTTTTGGTGGCAAATCCGGTGAACACCTGTGTGGGCATTTGGCTGATAGAAAACAATGGTTCATCATCATTTGGCAAACCCTGAACTGATGCAGCAAAAATAGTGCGTACGCTTTCACCTACGGTGTCGTCCCAAAGCATGTTGTCCATGACTACCGACAGATGATTGATTTTCCCTGAAGAGTCGGGCAGATATGCTTGTTTTGAGGCGTTATCGTTGCAGCTAAAAAGTATCCATGAAAATGATACAAGTATTAAAAGATGTTTCATGTTTGCGTTGGTATTTGTATTTTAAATGACCCACGAAACATCCATTAAACAGATTTCAAGCAATAAAAAATCAACAATGGACATTTCATTTCGATATTTTAAGTGTGGTTCCCACTTTGAGATTATTACCACTAATATCGTTCCATTGTTTGATATCTTCGACAGAAACTCCAGAAAATTTTTGGGATATACTCCAGAGGGAGTCTCCTTGGCGCACTTTATACGTTTGTACATCCGCTAAAGCAATTGATTTTGGGCTTGGAATTGAGGCGATTACGACAGGAGTTTTGATGACTGGGCTTGCACTGGTGTTTCTTGAGAAAATTTTT
>JBDSFP010000028.1:0-6305 GCA_039919415.1 Aquaticitalea sp.
GACCGAATTGAGAACCAAAACATTAAAATAGGAAAGTTCGTTGCCACCAATCAAAATGCCATCATCAATTTTTATTACACACCAACTGTTCTGACAACCAACTCATTGGTTTTCAATAAGGAAAAAATGACACAGTGGTGGCAAAGTGGGTTTAATTTTGCAAAATACAAAGATCAGGAGACCAGTCAATTGGAAGAAAAAACTGAATAATCAAACATGTTTACCAAATTTCGCTGACTTCCTGTTTGATAAAAGAAAGTGCAGCATCACTTGGTGCCCTTTTTTCCATCATTTCAGTCAAAACCACTTCCCTTAATTTGTTGGCAGTAGCGGTTTTTTCAAGCAAACTCGCTTTTCTAATCAATTGGATAGTGGCGTTTTTTGCGGCTGCGATGATGTTCCAGCAATCATCACTCAAATAGATTTGTTGGGAAAGATTATGTTCAAATTCTTGTTCAATACTTGCTATAAGTAATGACTCATAATCTTCTTTATTAGAAGAAGTTGGAACTACTCTTATTAAAAGTTTGGAAGGTGTAATTCTCTCCAAAAAGATTGCCATTCGTTCATAAGCTTGCAAACGCAATGGCATGGCATTCACCTGCATATCCTTATGAAGTAAATAGCGTCTGCGGCCATCTTCATTTTTGGTGTGCTCCTTAAAAAAATAATAGGCTATCAATCCTGTAATCAAGGCAGGAATAGCAAATAAAAACAGGTCAATTATTCGTTCGGAATTCATAATGTGCAATTTAGTGTATCAAACATAAGATGTTTTTGCAAATTTCACAAGGAATTTTAGCAATAGCCGATGAAACTCACTAATGAAATTATACCCTTCCTCCGAGATACATACAATCTTTTAGGTGCTGCATGCTCACAAAGGGCACAACGGTTTTTTCATAATGGTAGGTTTTGTCGAGTTCCTTTGAGATATAGGAGTCATCTACATTGACGTCCACATCGGTCATTTTGAATTGGCATGGATGTTCATATCCTGCAGCATGGGTTATTTCTAGAAACTCTTTCCTGAAGGTTTTGAAATATTGGGCCAAACGTTCTGATTTTAGTGGCACGTTGATTCCGTTCTGTAACCATTTGCTCTGTGTGGCCACGCCACTTGGACAGTGGTTAGTATGGCACAGTTGAGCCTGGATGCAGCCAATGCTCATCATCGCTTCCCTTGCTACATTGAGACAATCGGCACCCATTGCAAATGCCATAGCGGCTTTTCCAGGTAGACCCAGTTTGCCGCTGGCAACAAACACAATCCGTTCGGTCAAGTTTCGCTTTTGGAACATTTTATAAAGATCACTAAAACCATAGGACCAAGGCAAGGATACGTGGTCAGCAAAGCTAGGAGGCGCAGCACCTGTGCCACCTTCACCGCCATCCACTGTGATAAAATCTGGGCCTTTGCCAGAGGAAATCATCAAATCTGCCAATTCTTCCCATTGTTCCAGTTTACCAATGGCAGCTTTTATTCCAACAGGCAATCCGGTAGCATCTGCAATGTCTTCAATCAATTGCATGAGTTCGGTGACCTTTGAAAATGCGGAATGTGTGGGAGGTGAAACCACATCCTTTCCCAATGGCACATGGCGGATTTCCGAAATCTCCTGTGTAATTTTTGCGGCGGGTAAAACACCTCCTTTGCCAGGTTTTGCACCTTGTGACAGTTTGATTTCAATAGCTTTTACAAACGGGTTGTCATTGACCATTCGAACCAGTTTTTCCAAAGAAAAACGACCAAATTCATCTCGGATTCCAAAATATCCAGTTCCAAATTGAAACACTATATCACCGCCATGGCAGTGGTAAGGAGACAAGCCGCCTTCTCCCGTATTGTGATAAGCACCAGCCAATTTCACGCCTTTATTCATCGACTCTACAGCTTTTGCTGAAAGAGATCCAAAACTCATCGCGGAAATATTAATGATGGAAGCCGGTCGATATGGTTTTTTACGATTATTGAACTCACCCATAACTTTGGCACAAGGTAAAAAATTGCTGTTGAGATAATTGGGATGGTCTTCCTTGATTTCAAAAGCCATCATCGCATTGTTGATGAATATATATTGAGCCGCATAAATATCCCGATCTGTACCAAAACCTTCGTAGTTATTTTCCTTTTTGGCAGAAGCATAAATCCAGCTACGTTCTATACGATTAAATGGCAATTCCTCTCTATTGTTGGCGACTAGATATTGACGGAGCTCCGGGCCGATTTTCTCAAGTATATAGCGAAAATGACCAACAATTGGAAAGTTGTGGGTAACCGTATGTTTTTTCTGTAAAAAAATATCCCTTATGGCTATGAGCACCAAAATTATAATGATCCACATCCACCAGTTAATAGTTCCCATAAAAGTCAAGAATTCATTCATTTGTGCTAATTTTCAGTAAAGATATTTAAAATTATATGGTTCTAAAAGTATATCTTTAGGCAATGCGCAAACCTCTAAAAATTACCCTAATTGTCCTTTTTTCTATAGTCGTATTGGCAATCGTTGGAGTGTTTGTTTCCAATGCAATTGTCAAATCAAAAATTGAAAAGTTTTTAAATAATTCGCTGCCCCAATCAGTGGAAGTCACCTATACTGATATTGACGTCAGTACAATAAGTGGTAGAGTTGCTATTATCAATCCTAAGATAAAAAACTTTGGTAAAACCTTGGAAAAGGTCAATTCAACCTTAGAAATGGATACCTTAATTGTTGATGGTTTTGGCTATTGGGATTATTGGACCAAAGATAAAATTACTGTTTCAAGTATTCAGCTTCGACAGCCTAAAATGAATTATTATCACACGCCACCAATTGATAAAAAAAAGTATAGCTATTCAAAATTGGAACATCTTACCCAAAATATTACAGTCAATAGGGTTAACGTTCAAAATGGCCAGCTCGTTATTCGTGAAATGCAAACCGATTCTTTGTTGCTTAAAACCGAAAATTTCACTGCCAATGTAATGGATGTTCAATTAAACGAGCGTACTGTGAAAAACAGAATTCCTTTTATATTCAAAGACTACAATGTACATTTTGATACCTTATTCTACCATTTGAGCGAATTTGAAAATGTTAGCATAAAAACTACGAAAATAACCACAGAAGAAGCCGAATTTCACGATATCAAAATGCATACTAAATATTCACGGCAAGAACTTTCGAAACTGATTGCTGTAGAAAGGGACCATTTTGATGTCAACATCAATTCCATCGTTTTGAAGAATCAAATTTTTGGTTATAAAAATGATTCAATTTTTTTCTTTACTATTCCAAAAATTATAGTGGATGAACCAAATTTGAATATTTATAGGAATAAACTCGTTGCAGATGATAATTCAATTAAACCATTGTACAGTAAAATGTTACGTAATCTTAATTTTGATTTAACTTTAAGCACAATCAGTTTAAACAATGGAACTATAACTTACTCGGAAAAAATAAAAACCGATGCTGCAATTGCCCAAATTCATTTCTCAAAAATATTTGCAACTATTGACAATATTAGCAATACCTATGTATCGCCAGAAAAAACTTCGATTGCAATGCAGGCACTTTTTATGGAGCAGGCACCAATGGATATTGAATGGTATTTTGATGTGAATGAAGTCAACGACCATTTTATTTTTAAGGCAGATATCGGCAAGTTGGATGCCAGTAAGCTGAATGTGTTTACTGAACCAAGTATCAATGTGCGCCTAGATGGGGAACTAAATAAAATCTTTTTTACGATTGATGGATACGATGATACTTCTACGGTAGACCTGAAACTAAATTATGAAGATTTTAAGGTCATCGTGATGCAAAAAAAAGAAAAGAAAAAAAACAAACTGTTATCAGCAGTTGCCAATATATTTATCAAAAAAGATAGTGAAAAAGAGACTGACAATTTTCGTAATGGATCGGCTCAAGTGACCCGAGACAAAACTAAATCGGTATTTAATTTCATCTGGCTAAATACAAGCCAGTCGTTACTTGATGCAATGACTGGAAGTGGCAAGAAATGACCTATTGGTTTTCTTCAGATTGTTTATAATTATTCACAAAAATCCGTATCTAAAACTATAGCTTTGGTTAATTTCACAACTTGAAAATTCATTAAGTTTTGGAGAAATATTTAAGTCAGTTGAATGAAGCGCAATTGGCGCCAACCCTACAAAAAGATGGCCCAATGATTATCATTGCTGGGGCAGGTTCAGGGAAAACACGTGTGCTCACCTTTCGAATTGCCTATTTGATGAGTGAAGGCGTGGATCCGTTCAATATCTTGGCATTGACTTTTACCAACAAGGCGGCTCGAGAGATGAAATCCAGGATTGCTTCCATTGTTGGCGATAGTGAAGCCAAAAACCTATGGATGGGTACATTTCACTCGGTGTTTGCTAGAATTCTCCGAAGCGAAGCTGACAAGTTAGGGTATCCAAAAAATTTCACCATTTATGATACACAGGATTCCCAACGATTGATTTCTTCCATTATCAAGGAAATGAACCTCGATAAAGATATTTACAAGTACAAACAGGTCTATTCCAGGATCTCTTCGTATAAAAACAGTCTGATCACTGTCAAAGCGTATTTCCAAAATCCAGAATTGATTGAGGCCGATGCTATGGCCAAACGGCCTCGTTTAGGAGAAATCTATAAAAATTATGTTGACCGATGTTTTAAGGCTGGCGCTATGGATTTTGATGATCTGCTATTGAAAACTAATGAATTGTTGACACGGTTTCCGGATGTTTTGGCGAAATATCAGCATCGTTTTCGATATATTTTGGTGGATGAGTACCAGGATACAAATCATTCACAATATTTGATTGTCAGGGCTTTGTCAGATCGTTTTCAGAATATCTGCGTGGTAGGTGATGATGCCCAGAGTATTTATGCGTTTCGTGGTGCCAATATTAATAACATCCTCAATTTTCAACGGGATTATGACGATGTGAATGTCTATCGATTGGAACAAAATTATCGTTCCACCAAAAATATAGTCAATGCCGCCAATGCCGTCATAGACAAGAATAAGACAAAGCTTGAAAAGATTGTTTGGACTGCCAATGACGAAGGTGCCAAAATAAAAGTCAACCGTCTGATGACTGATGGCGATGAAGGGCGTTTTGTGGCGAGTTCCATTTTTGAAAATATGATGGAACACCAAATGAAACATGCTGATTTTGCAATTCTATATCGCACCAACGCCCAATCGAGAGCGATGGAGGATGCATTGAGAAAGAAGAACATTCCTTATCGAATTTATGGAGGTTTATCATTCTACCAAAGAAAAGAAATCAAAGACGTGTTATCCTATCTGCGATTGGTCATCAATCCAGCGGATGAAGAGGCTTTGAAACGCATCATTAATTTTCCGGCCAGAGGCATTGGACAAACAACTATCGACAGATTGATTGTTGCAGCTAACGAATATGATCGTTCCATTTTTGACGTGATGAAACATATTGGCAAGTTGGATATCAACATCAATTCTACTACCAAAAACAAGTTGCAGAATTTTGTAACGATGATCGAAAGCTTTCAAGTTATCAATCAAACCGCAAATGGATTTGAATTGGCTGATCAAGTGACTAAAGTAACAGGGATCATAAGAGAATACAATAATGACGGCACTCCGGAAGGCATTGCCAAAATGGAAAATATCGAGGAATTACTCAATGGTATTAAGGATTTTGTAGAAGGTCAGAAGGAATTGGCAGATGCGACAGGAAGTATTACGGAATTTTTGGAAGATGTGGCATTGGCTACCGATTTGGACAACGATAAAGGCGATGATGACCGCGTGGCATTGATGACCATACACTTGGCCAAAGGTCTGGAATTTCCCTATGTCTATATCGTCGGCATGGAGGAAGATTTATTTCCAAGTGCCATGAGCATGAACACACGAAGTGAGTTGGAGGAGGAGCGTCGTTTATTTTACGTGGCCTTGACCAGAGCTGAAAAGCAAGCCTATCTCACTTATGCCATGTCTCGTTATCGATGGGGAAAATTGATCGATGCCGAACCAAGCCGTTTTATTGAGGAGATTGATGATGAGTTTCTTGAAATCCTGACGCCTATTGACGATAGACGTTTTAACCCGATGCTTTCTGCGGATATTTTCGGCGACATTGAACCCAATCAAATTCGATTCAAAAAACCTGTCCATCGGAAATCGGAAGAAAAACCGCCAAAATTCATTCCACCTGCAAAACTAAAGCCTATTGGGAAATCCCTCGGAAGCTCGAATATCAATTTGATTGATGGTAAACTGTCCGTAGGAAACGTTGTGGAGCACATGCGCTT
>JBDSFP010000081.1:0-3733 GCA_039919415.1 Aquaticitalea sp.
TGGATGCGCTCTGCTCGCATCTTAATCTGTTTTTGGCTTTCCTCACCAGAAACATATAAAGTTTTATAAGGTAATCTCAACGCAATTTGAAGCATCAAAGTACTTTTGCCAATGCCTGGTTCTCCGCCCAACAAAATCAATGACCCTGGAACAATGCCTCCTCCAAGTACCCGGTTGAATTCTTCATCCATAGAGTTCATCCGTGCATCTTGTGACGAGTCGATTTCAGTAATCTTTAGAGGTTTGGAAACACGTTTGACGGACGAGGTTGGCGACTGCCAATCACTTTTTGATTCCTTTTGGATGACTTCCTCCACAATGGTATTCCACTCTTTGCAAGCTGCACATTGCCCTTGCCATTTTGAATATTGAGTGCCACAGTTTTGGCAGAAAAAAGTTGTTTTTACTTTAGCCACACTTAAAAGTTTGGGCTAAAATAACCATAATTCTGCACTTTAAAAATTGGGTTGTTTTAATTCTTTCATAAACAATTAGTCTTCTACTTCATCTGTCGTTTCTTCTGTGGCAAATTTCAATTTCTCCACCTGTGATAAAATAAAATCCTTGTCAAATGGTGCTTTTGAATCTAAGGTCAGTGCTGATTCATATAATTTCATGGCCTTTTTGGTTTTGCCAACACGTTCGGCATGTAAGGCCAAATAATAGGTTCCTAATGAAGATTTTGGTAGTTGTTTGTTGGCAAGCTTTCCTATTTTTTCCAAAGATTCCAAATCTTTCCGTTCGTCTGCAACTGCCACTACTTTTTCGAACTCCTCTTCTGAAATGGTTTTATGGATACCAAAAAGATCTTCAATACGGTCGTAACGATTTTCGAGATATTTGTCCAAGGAGCCATCGTAGGTCAGAACTTTTTCTTTGAGCTCTTTTTCATCAAGTGGTCGGTACAGATTAAAAATTTGGTCCAATGCTTTTGATAAAGCGCCCGTTACCAAGGTGTAATGTGAATCGTCCTTGAATTCATCAAAATAATAGGTCAATGCCTTATTATCGGTTATTTTTAATTGTGCATCGGCCTCTATAACTGTTTTTCTGATGGATGGCACATCTTTATCACTAGTTGCCATATAATAGAAAATATCATCTTTAATATACTGCAATTTTTTGGCAACGTGCTCCTCCATTATGCCCTTAAAATCCGGACTTAGGTTGATATAAGCTTGAAACAAAGGTTTTTCGCTTACCAAAAAAGAGTTTATGAAGTTACCCATCACATCCTGTCCGATGGCTACCCTAAATTTACTGGTGTTGTATTTTGAATCGATATAAGGCATTAATTCTTCTCCAATAAACTGATAAAAACGAGCCCCGGATTCAATTGGCAATCCTGTGATCTCATCAAAATAACTGTCATAAACGCGCTCGTAACCTTGAACAATCCCTACCACAATGGATTCTGGCATGGCATCAAAATAAGTTTGGTAACTCACTTGGCCCACAACTGGTTCAAACAAATAATCACCATCAAAAACAATGATTACAGGATGTCTGACCTCTGAAGAAGGGTCGTAATTTTTGGGTAGTTTTATCTTTAACTCCCTAGTGGTATTTAGTATTCGGGATTCAAATTTTTCATATTTGATCTGTGAATAAACAGAACATGATAGCACGTAGCATGCGACAAAAATCAGGGCATTTTTCATCGATAAGTAGATTTAGATTTGGGACTGTAAATTTACCAAAAATAAGTTCATCTGCAAATATATTCGATGAAATGCATTAAATTTATTTATTGTTTGTCTTTTATAGCATATATCTTATCAAGAAGAATCTCCTTGTCTATATATTCGGAAGGTTCCAACAACAAACCCGAATTGTAATATTGAAGTGCTTTTTTCAGGTTATTGTCCTTTTCATAATACATCCCCAAATAATAGGAGCTGATCATAGAATCGGGATATTCTTTTTTTGCCAATTTGGAGAGTTCCTGTAGCGATTCCAAATCATCTTTTTTATTGGCAGCGGCTGCAATGGCTTTAAAATCATTCTCTACCACCTTTTTCTCAAAGCCATAGAAATACTCGATGTCTTTGTACTTTTTTTCGAGATATTGGAACGGCGTTCCTTCATAAGTGAGCACTTTTTCATTATATTCCTGCAAATTGATAGGTTTATAAAGCTCGAATATTTGACCCAAGGCTTTGGGGATTGCCAATCCGACCAGCGAATAATGATCGGCATCGTTAAAATTATCAAATCGGTAGTGGAGTTTTGGATTTTCAATGGTTTTCAAAAGGGCATCTTCTTCTAAAATACTTTTATTGAGACTGCCGACATCATTTTTCGCAGTTGCCAAATAATAAAACGTATCTACATCTAAGGTCGACAATCGTTCTTGAACCCTTTTTTTCATTTCCGGTGCCAAATCGGGACTGAACAAAGCAAACGCTCTAAATATAGGTTTGTCCTTAAAAATATAATAGTTAATAAAATTGGCGCTCATATCGTGGCCCATAGCGATCCGAAATTGGGACACTTTGTATTTACTTTCAATATAAGGAATCAATTCCATCCCGATAAACTCAAAAAAATCCGCACCGCTTTGGGAAGGGAAAAATTGCTCCGTGTCATATAACAAATCCTTATCACGGGTTTTGCTTTGGCCGATTCCCACGATGACACATTTCGGCATTTCGCCCCAATAGGACTGATAATCGACATTTCCAGTGATGGGTTCAAAGAGATAATCGCCGTCCAGCACAATAATCAGTGGGTATTGCACCTTATCGTCTGGATTGTAATTACGAGGCAATTGAATCTTGATATCCCTTGCTTCTCCCAACTTTAGTGACTGAAACGGTTCATAAATGACCTGCGATGCTATCTGAAGACTCACAAATAGAAACAATATAATTGTAAAACGTTTATTCATCGTAAGATAAATTAAAATGGCAATGCAATTTAGTAATTATTTTGTTCTATTGTAAATTGGAAGCAATAGAAACGATAAACTACCTAAAATGATAACCATCATTGTTTGCGACGACCACATGATCCACCCAAAAGCGATACTGGGGTTTTCAGGAATTTCAAACAATGCAAAAGCGGCCGCAATTGCCAAGGGATACACAAAAATACCTCCATTTGTAGCCGCAATCGTGAAACTTCCCGCTATAAACCCTATTAAAATGGCTCCAATCGAAATATCATTCAAGTCATCAACGGCAAAAGTCGTTGTATAAAACATCAGCAGATACATTGTCCATATAAAGAGGGTGTGAAAAATAAATGCCCATTTCTGTTTCATTTTGAAAATACTCAAAATTCCTTCCACCAGACCCTTGAAAAACATTTTGATTTTCAAGACAATTTTTGATCGGCTTTTCTTTAATATCAAAATCAGTATTCCAAAAAAAACAATAGCCAATATTCCGGCCATCAAGAGTTTTTGTGGTTGAAAAGAGGCCTCCAAAAGATGATATATAAAATCAAATTGAAGCACCAATGTCATTGCAATGATAAACAATAGAACGACAAAATCGGCAAACCTTTCGGCCACGATGGTGCCAAATGCCTTTTCAAAAGGAACTCCTTCGTAATTGGACACAATGGCGGCCCTTAAAACTTCTCCAGACCGAGGAATCCCATAATTGGCAAGATAGGTAATGAACACTGCCATGACACTATTGGGATATTTGATATTATAATTTAAGGGTTCCAATTGAAACTTCCAGCGATAGGATCGCGATAGATGGCTCAATAAGCCGCAGAACAT
>JBDSFP010000108.1:0-3693 GCA_039919415.1 Aquaticitalea sp.
ATGAAAATGGCCTTCCGGAAAATGGCGATATTTCAACACTTCCAGTTTATTCATATAAAACTGTAGTGCCCCAAAATCAGTCCTTGATCTATGCGTTTTCCACTACTGGACAGGAACGTACCAATCAAGATGTAGGATATGATGGGTATGATGATTCGGAAGAAAGTCAAATCAATCCTGCCGCGAATTTTGGTCCCGATCCCTCGAATGACAACTATACCTATTTCTTGAATACCGAGGGAAATATCTTCCAGCGTTATAAAAGATACAATGGACTTGAAGGTAACTCTCCTGATACCTTTACGGAAACCAATAGAGGTTCAACGACCCAACCTGATGTAGAGGATATTAATCGTGACAACACAATGAACACGATTGATAGTTATTTTGAATACGAAATTAATATCAACCAAGCGACTCTTAATATCAACAATCCACAGATCAATGATGTAAAAGTCAAAAACGTGGTGCTTCCCAATGGTCAGACTCGTGAGGTTACCTATTATCAGTTTCGGATTCCAATATCAGATCCCACCAGAGCGATAGGCGGTATTTCGGATATCCGTTCGGTGCGTTTTGCGCGGATGTATCTTAAACAATTTACACAGCCAACAGTGCTGCGTTTTGCGACCTTGGATTTGGTGCGCAGTGATTGGCGACGTTACACTCTGGATTTGGATAGCAATCCGTTGAACAATAGTGCGAATGCCGAATTCACTGTTGGCACCATTGGTCTGCAACAAAATGATGGTAATTATGTGTTGCCTCCTGGCGTTGAATTGGAAAAGCTCAATAACAACAATAACATTCAAAGACAAAACGAACAATCATTGGTAGTGGAAGCCTGCGATTTGGAAGCTACCGATTCCAGAGGTGTTTACAAAAATATCAGCGTCGATATGCGACAGTACAAAAAATTGCGAATGTTCATGCACGCAGAGCCTCAGGAAAATGGACTCTTGAATGACGCGGATATTGTTGGTTTTATTAGGATGGGAAATGATTTTACACAGAATTTCTATGAAATTGCAGTGCCTTTAACCGTGTCATCAGGAAGCCTCGATCCTTCTGTGGTCTGGCCATCTGAAAATGAAATCAATCTGGATTTGAATGTGTTGCAACAAATTAAATCCATTGGTATAAATGACGGTACACTCTCCAACATTGACCCAACTTATTATAATGTCACTTCAGATGGTCCGCAGGCGGTTGGCGTCAGTGATCTCTTTACCACAGGTCAAACACGGGTTGCCATCAAGGGAAATCCAAATTTTGGCGACATACGGGTGTTGATGGTCGGAGTGAGAAACAATACCAAGGCTAATGTTTGTGGCGAGGTTTGGTATAATGAACTACGCTTGTCAGACTTGGAAAACCAAGGAGGTTGGGCAGCCGTTATGAGCATGGATACCAATCTTGCCGATTTTGCCAACCTCAGCGTCACAGGACGCTCCAGTACAATAGGTTTTGGAACCCTCGAGCAAAAACCTAATGAGCGCAGTCGAGAGGATGTCAAACAGTACGACGTGGTCACTAATGTCAATTTAGGCCAACTCTTGCCAAAAAAATGGGGCATCCAGGTGCCGTTTAATTATGGGCAAGGTGAAGAACTGATCACGCCCGAGTACGATCAGTTTTACAGAGATCTTAAATTGAATTCGCGTTTGGATGCGGCTACGACTAATGAAGAACGGAAAATAATTCGTACGCAATCAGAAGATTATACCAAGCGACAGAGCATCAATTTTATAGGAGTTCGTAAGACGCGGACCGCCGAAGCCAAACCTCGTTTTTACGATGTGGAGAATCTGACCTTTAACTATTCTTATAATAAAGTGGATCATCGCGATTTTGAAATTGAAAACTCCTTAGATCAAAAAGTTCGGGCTGGTGTCAATTACAATTATAGTTTTGCGCCTCTGGTCATCGAGCCATTCAAGAAAAATGATTCACTTTTCATGAACAAATATTGGAAAATATTAAAGGATTTCAATTTCAATCCAATTCCAACAAGTTTTTCTGTCAATACGGATATTTTACGGCAATTCAACAAGCAAAAATTCAGGGAAGTCGATTTGACTTCTGGCAATATTGGTTTAGAGGAACTGTTCCGTAGAAATTACCGTTTTGACTTTCAATATGCCCTCAATTATAATATTACGAATGCTTTGAGTTTGAGCTTTACGGCTTCAAATAGCAATATTGTAAGAAATTATTTTATTGATGATGTGGTTAACGGACGCCAAGACCCAACCTTGGATGTTTGGGATGGTTTCTTTGATTTTGGAGATCCGAACATTCAAAACCAACAACTTCGGATCAATTACGAAATACCTTTGTACAAAATCCCAACGTTCAGCTTTTTAAGGGCGACCTATTCCTACACAGGTGATTTTCAATGGCAAAAAGGGACTGATTTGAACACCAATCTGCCTATCACTACCACGGATGACAATGGAAACTCTACTACCAATATCTACAATTTAGGAAATTCAATCCAAAACGCGAATACACATAATATCAATTCGTCCTTAAGTATGGAAACA
Organism: Aquaticitalea sp.; assembly: GCA_039919415.1. Lineage (GTDB taxonomy): Bacteria > Bacteroidota > Bacteroidia > Flavobacteriales > Flavobacteriaceae > JBPOFM01. The sequence goes on from JBDSFP010000108.1 coordinate 2,547, forward strand.
CTCTATAAATATGTAGGTTTGACAAGAAGGGCAACTAAAAGTGACCAAGCAACTCCTAAGCGACGTACTGCTGTTCCCGTTGGACTAACTGGTACGGAGGAAGACAATAAAGATGAAAAAGATGCCCTTGCCAAGGAGAATAGTAAGGAAGAAGGTAAACTCGCAGACGCAAAAGGAACCGATGCACAAGCAAATAAAACCTCCTCAAGTATAGGAACAAAAGCCTTCAATACAGCCATTGATATTGTGACGATGGTCAAACGAATTCAGATTAATTATACCGAAAATAACGGAACGTTTTTACCTGGATATTTGAGAACACCAGGATTTATTGGAACCCTCAAACCGACCTTTGGCTATACCTTCGGAAGCCAAAGTGATATTCGCGATTTGGTGGCGCGAAATGGCTGGCTGACTGTGTATCCAGATTTTAATGAACAATATACTGAAGTCACCAACCGGATCTTGGATGTGTCTGCAAATCTTGAATTGATCAAAGATCTGAAGATTGATTTAACAGGAAGCAGAACCTATTCAAAAAACCTTACAGAAAATTTTAACGCCCCCGACCTCGACGGAGATGGTTTGAGTGATACTTATAATTCGCTAATTCGAAACAGTTTTGGCAACTTCAATATCTCAACAGCATTGATTAAAACAGCGTTTGGCCAGAGCGATGAAATACGTTCGGTGGCCTTCGATGATTTCAGGGCCAATCGTTTGGTGGTTGCCAATCGTTTGGCAAGAGAGTTTTATGGCAATAGTAACTATGCAGTCGATGCAGAAGGTTATCCATTGGGTTTTGGCAAAAATAGCCAAAGAGTCTTGCTGCCATCATTTTTATCGGCTTATGAAGGTGTCAATCCCGATAACGTAAAATTGGGTGCATTCAGGGATATTCCAATTCCTAATTGGCAAATTAAATATACAGGTTTGATGCGATTGGCTTGGTTCAAAAAGAATTTCAAACGCTTTTCATTGACTCATGGTTACAGATCGAGCTACACCATCAATCAGTTCAGGACAAATTTGGATTATACTGCCGGCAACCCGACCGTGGATTATTTCGCACAAAATCCAGTATCGTTAGATCAATCGGGAAATTATAAAAATGAAGATCTTTACAGTAATATCAATTTGGAAGAAC
>JBDSFP010000078.1:0-6217 GCA_039919415.1 Aquaticitalea sp.
AGCCAATCATAGTTAAGGATAGCATTAGGGCTAATAGTATCCTTTGATTTAAGACGTTTTTCATATCCATACTTTTAAGTAAGCAAGTTAAATTTAGTGACGCAATATAGTAATTAAACGAATATTAACAACATTTTTTATCAAATAGATTAAAAAAATACTGCATTTCATCCTTTTTTTTGAACATAACAACGGATTTTTGACCGTTTTTTCGGTAGATTTTGCTTTTCAATAACGGACAGAAAATTCTTTTATTGTTGTAATTTTGAATAAAAATTTGGACTTCAATAATAAGGCAATGTCCATAACGTTACTACTATTATAATAATTACGTTCATTTGGCAATTTTATTATATTTAGTTTGGGTTTCTTTTTAAGAAAGTGACCTTATTAATTTGAATCAATGAAAAAATACGTAATCTTATTCCTTATTCTCAGCCATTCACTCATATTTTCCCAACAGAAATCCTTTGATATTAATTGGGAAGGCACCAAAGTGTTTCAAACAAGTACAGCGAGTTTTGAGGTGCCTGCTTTTGATGGTGATCATTTAAGTTTTAATGACAATTCTGGACTTATTTATTTTGCTGAATGGGAATCAACTGGCACTATCAACGAATCATCTGCATCAATGAGCAATGTCAATTATGCTGTATTATCAAGTTCTGAACTTAAAAACTTGCCACTCAATACCATTCCAAACGCACCAAAATTCTCGCTCAAAAACGCTAAAGCAAGAAATAAGCGCAGTATTTATCTCGAAATTTCACCTATCATCAAGGACAATGGAATCTATAAAAAAATTATGTCCTTTACAATCAATTATAATACTTCGGCAAACAGAACAAGCAGCGCACCCCCGACTCAAGGAATTTTCAATTCGGTTTTGAGCACTGGCCAATGGCATCGATTTTATGTGGACACATCGGGTGTTTTTAAAATTTCCAAAGATTTTCTAAATCAATTGGGCGTCAATACCAATGTAGATCCTCGAACCATAAAAATATATGGGAATGGAGGTGCCATGCTGCCATTTTCCAATGCTATTTACTATCCTTATGATTTAACCGAAAATGCCGTAAAATTTGTGGGCGAACAGGATGGGGTTTTTGACAACGAAGACTATATACTGTTTTATGGTGAAGGACCAAAAGGAAACATTTCGGATCCCCAAATAAAGACCAACCTTAATCCGTATACTGACAAATCCTATTATTTCGTCAATATAAGCAGTGGAAACGGAAAACGCATCCTGCCGATGGCCCAGCCCTCAGCAAACGCAGATTTTACGGTAGATACATTTCAGGACTATCAATTTCATGAAATCGATGAATTTAATTTGGCGAAAATTGGCAGACGTTGGTTTGGAGATCGCTTTGGTGTTGAGAACGAAAAAACGTTTATGTTCATTTTTCCTAATTTAGTCACAACAGAACCGGTAAAATTGAAGTTAGATGTTGGAGCGACGGCTGAAGTTCAAACCACAATGTCGGTTAAATTGAATGGGGCAGTCATTGATGTCAATGGTTCCACTTCGGCAGGAACAGATTTTGTGCTAAATCCGTTTGCAGATACCACTTTGGCAACTGGCAACACCTTTAGTGGAGATGTGCCTTTGTCTTCGGAAGAAGCAACGGTTACCTTAACCTATAATAATAATGGTAATCCCTCGTCATTGGCCTATTTGGATTTTGTGTCTCTTGAAGCTTCACGCTTATTGAAGTTTGATGGGAAGCAATTTTTCTTTAAGAATAATTCTGTTGCAACGTCAGCGGGAATTGCGGAGTACAGCATGACAAATGCCGCATCTGTTTCAGAAATCTGGGACATTACCAATAAATATGATGTGACCAACGTATTGAATACAGATCAAGCATCCACTTTGAACTTCAAAGTTCAAGCTGGAACCTTGAACACTTATTTGGTTGTGGCTTCTTCTGATTATTATCAACCTTTAAAAGATAATACCGTGGCCGTGAGCATTCAAAATATCAAAGGCACAATCTTTAAGAACGCCGAAGGTCAATTTGAAGATGTTGATTATATCATTGTGGCATCCAGCAATTATTTGTCGCAGGCAGAGCGATTGGCTCAGATCAATAGAACACAGAACAATCTGAACGTCAAAGTCGTGAACTTAAAGGAAATATACAATGAATTCAGTTCAGGACAGCAAGATGTTGGAGCCATCAGGAATATGGTAAAATATGTATATTACAATGCAAGTTCCGATGATAAACGATTAAAATATGTGTGCCTTTTTGGCGATGCCTCCTATGATTATAAAGACAGGATATCCAACAATACAAACGTGGTCCCTTCCTGGTTTTCCTATAACAGTTTTAGCTTGACAAGTTCTTATATTACAGATGATTTTTATGGATGCATGGATGATAATGAAGGCAATATGGATGACACTTCCTATAAATTGGATATTGCAATGGGAAGAATTTTGGCTGATACACCACAACGCGCCAAAGATCTGGTTGATAAAATTGAAACCTATTATAAGGAAACTTCCTATGGAAGTTGGAGAAACAATATTTTGGTCATTTCTGATGATGTCGATCGAAACGGTGAACAGCAGTTGGAAAATACAACAGATGCCATAGGAAATGCCATTACGGCACAAAAACCGTTTATGAATGTCGTAAAGATCCATTCCGATTCCTATCAACAGGAAGCCACGGCAAGTGGTTTTCGGTATCCTAAAGTCAATAAGGCCATAAAAGATGCCATTGAAGTTGGCGCATTGGTGGTCAATTATTTCGGACATGGTGGCGAAGACGGACTTGCACAAGAATTTATTTTTGATAAAAACGATGCGCAGGACATTCGGAATTTTTGCAAGTTCAACTGTTTTGTTACCGTTACCTGTGAGTACACAAAGTTTGACAATCCGCAACGTCCAACAGCAGGAGAGTATATTTATTGGAACAAACAAGGCGGTTCGGTCAGCCTTATCACAACCACCAGGGAAATTTTTCTGACCGTAGGCGTATCCTTCAATGTGGTTTTGGAAAAATATTTATTCGCTTTTGGATCTGATACTTATCCGACGATGGCTGAAGCATTACGATTGACGAAAAACGATCCCTTGACTTCAAACCAAAAGCAAGTAGTGTTTTATATCGGTGATCCAGCATTGAAACTGGCAATTCCAAAACCAAACATCAGACTGACCAAAATCAATGAGGTTCCCATTGGACAAAATAACGATGTTCTGAAAGCCTTGGGACGTGTAAAATTGTCCGGGGAAGTGGTGGACGCTGGTGGAAATGTAATTCAAAATTATAATGGGACATTGACGGCAACAGTTTTTGATAAAGAAATTCAACGTTCCACTCTTGGAAATGATGGTGTAGTCGTTGGGGGACAAGTGTACAAACTTAATTTCAAAACGCTTGGAGAAAAGATTTTTATCGGTCAAGCTTCAGTTAAAAATGGTCTATTTAATTTTGACTTCGTTGTTCCGCGTGATATTGGCATTCCTGTTGGCAATGGCAAAGTCAGTTTTTATTCCAAAAGTGATAATCCACTTCAAGATCAGGCAGGAGCAAGTTTCGAAATAAAAGTTGGAGGCATCAACGAAAATGCTGAAGAAGACCATATAGGACCTGTTATCAGTCTATATATGAATGACGAGAATTTTGTCACAGGGGGCATTACCAATGAATCGCCCACGCTCTTGGCAAAAATTCAGGATAGCAATGGTATCAATACCTCAAGCGGAATTGGCCACGATATAGTTGCCATAATCGATGGCGACGAGACCAATCCGTTTACTCTCAACGATTATTACCAAGCCAACGTGGATGACTTTCAAAATGGAAAAGTATCCTATGCGTTTCGCGATTTACAACCAGGTCTCCATACCTTGACCTTAAAAGCTTGGGACGTTTACAATAATTCCGCCACCTCTGAAATTCAATTTGTAGTGCACGACAAAGACCAAGAATTGGTGATTAATAATGTCCTTAATTACCCAAATCCTTTTGTAAATTATACTGAATTTTGGTTCAACCACAATAGTTCCGTGCCTTTGGACGTTTCTATACAGATATTTACTGTTTCTGGAAAGTTGGTTAGAACGTTAAATGGTCAAACAAGTATGGATGGATGTTGCAATAAGGGAGCTTCGTCATTATCCCGAAATATGGTTTGGGACGGCCGGGATGATTTTGGGGACAAAATCGGAAAAGGCGTATATATCTATAAATTGAAAGTACGTTCCAACCAGCTTAACAAACAGGTTGAAAAGATTGAAAAACTTGTAATACTATAATAAAGATTTATATTTGCTTAATCGAGTGATGTCTTAACATTCATCAGAAGAAAAAATAATTTTATGAAAAAATACATATTTGCGCTTATCACCTTATCACTTTATAATTTTTCCAGCGCTCAGGAGACTGTTGTTTTTCCATTTCAATCTCGAGTTATAACTACAGGAGTACCATTTTTATTGATTGCTTCCGATGCACGTGCAGCTGGCATGGGAGACATGGGAGTTGCAACGTCTACTGATGCCTATTCACAGCAATGGAATCCATCCAAATACTCTTTTTCTTTAGCAAAATCCGGTATTGGCGTTAGTTATACACCCTATTTAAGCAAATTGGTGAATGATATTTTCCTTGGAAATGTCACTTATTTTAACCGTTTAAACGATCGTAGTGCATTTGCGGTAAGTTTTAAATATTTCAGTTTAGGGCAAATAGACATTGTTCAAGATGAATTTTCTGAAGCCTTGATCGAAAAACCAAACGAATTGACGGTTGATGCTTCGTATTCTTTGAAATTGGCCGATCAATTTTCTATGGCAGTTGGGTTACGTTACTTACGTTCTGATTTAAAAATACAAGCCATTGATGCCAGTGCCAAAGCTGCAAGTTCTTTCGCTGTGGATATTTCTGGTTATTATCAAAGTGAAGAACAAGCGTATGATAGTTTCAACGGACGGACTCGTTTAGGGTTTGCCATTCAAAATTTGGGACCTACCATTAAATATGATGATGCTGGACGGGAAAACTTCTTACCAACCAACCTTAGACTGGGTGGAGGATTTGATTTTATTTTTGATCAGTACAACACTTTGAGTTTAACAGCTGAAGTCACAAAACTGTTGGTGCCAACACCGCCAATTTTAGGATTTGTGGATACCGTTCAAGAAGGTGATACAGATCCGAATGGCACACAAGATGCCAACGAGCCAACAATTATTGTGAAAGGAAAAGATAATAATGTCAGTTTTGTAAAAGGGATTTTCCAATCATTTGGTGATGCTCCTGGAGGTTTCAGCGAAGAGTTGAAAGAATTCACCTGGGCCTTGGGTGCCGAATATAAATATCAAGAATCATTTGCATTCAGATTGGGTTATTTTAACGAAAGTGAAGATAAAGGGGCCCGCAAGTTTTTTGCTCTTGGCGCTGGCTTCAAATACACAGCCATTAACATTGATCTTTCCTATTTGTTCTCCGCTTCAAAAATACAGAGCCCTTTAGAGAATACGCTTCGTTTTTCATTGACCTTTAATTTTGGCGATGGCACCTATAATGAATATTAGAATCAGTTAAATAATATTTAATTGTCTGTAAAAACATCTCTGTGATATATTGGACTTAAAACTGGTAGACATGGTACAAGATGTTCTAGATTCATAAATAGTACATATCAAATAATAAGAAGTAATAAGTCTTATCTCCTTACGTCTTAAGTCGTTAAAAGGGATTTAAAGGAATAAATGTAATAAAAACACTAAACACTATTGTTTTACATCAAAGCAATAGTTTTTTTGTCTAAAATAGTTTCTGTCCAACTTATGCAACCCAGATGAAAACAATACAATTAGAAACTAACCTGGATGTTTTTGAAAGTTTTGATGAACTTCCCAAAGAAGTCCAAGCTTTAATGGAAAGAGCGAAAGAAGCACGCTTGAAAGCCTACGCCCCTTATTCCAATTTCTTGGTTGGTGCAGCTCTTCTGATGGATACTGGAGAGATCATCACAGGAAGCAATCAGGAGAACGCCTCATATCCATCGGGATTGTGTGCTGAACGTACTGCTGTTTTTTATGCTGGCGCTCAATTTCCGAAATCAAAAATATTAAGGATGGCAATCATCGCTGGTTCCAATCAATATCAGACCACCACACCTGTTCCACCATGTGGTGCATGCCGGCAATCCATTGCTGAGTATGAGGTCAAGCAAGAATCTC
>JBDSFP010000208.1:0-4295 GCA_039919415.1 Aquaticitalea sp.
TATACAAAACTCATTAATTTTTTAGGATTCTCATTAACCTTGAATTTATTTTTTTTCTGTTGAGAACAATCATTTCACATAAACCAAAATCCATAGCCAATTTTAAGGATAAATTATTGGTTTGGAGCCTGCAATTTAAGGAGGTGGTATGGCTCGATTCCAACAAGCATTTTCAACCCTTTGGAAGTTATGACGCCATTCTTGCGGTAGATGCGTTTACAAGTATAAAAACAGATTACCATCAGGCATTTGAAAAATTAAAGGAATATCATTCTGTTACCAACGATTGGTTATTTGGCTATCTCACTTACGATTTAAAGAATGATTTGGAAGCATTAAAATCTGATAATTTCGACGGACTCGATTTTCCGGATCTGTTTTTCTTTCAACCTAAAAAACTCTTTCTTTTTAAAGAGAAAACAGTGGAAATACATTATTTGAAAATGTTGGATGACGAATTGGAAACCGATTTAAAAATCGTACAACAAACCGTCGATGTGCCAACAGAATTCCCAAAGGACGCCATCAGCATCAAAATGAGAATCCACAAAGACGATTACTTCCGAAAATTGGAGACGCTTTTGGCGCACATCCATCGTGGGGATATTTATGAAGCAAATTTTTGCCAGGAATTTTATACTGAAAACACCTCTATAAATCCTCTGGGAACATATCATTTATTGAACAAAATTTCGCGTCCACCATTTGCAACATTTTTGAAATGTGATATCAATTACTTGCTCTCGGCGTCTCCGGAACGTTATCTGAAAAAGGAAGGCAATAAAATAATTTCCCAGCCCATTAAAGGCACAGCAAGACGCTCGGACAACATTCTTGAAGACCAAAAACTAAAACACCAATTAGAGTATAGTGAAAAAGAGCGAAGTGAAAACATCATGATAGTTGACCTCGTTCGAAATGATTTGTCCCATACTGCCATTAAAGGCAGTGTAAAAATCGAGGAATTGTGCAAGGTTCACACCTTTGAGCAAGTACATCAAATGATTTCTACAATTACGTCCAAAATTGATGAAAAAACTCATCCAGTTGATGTCATCAAAACCACATTCCCAATGGGAAGCATGACAGGTGCACCAAAAATATCTGCCATGAAAATCATTGAAGAACTTGAAGAGACCAAGCGTGGCCTGTATTCTGGAGCGGTCGGTTATTTTACTCCCGAGGGGAATTTTGATTTCAATGTTATTATTAGGAGTATTCTTTACAATGCCGAAAAAAAGTATGTATCCTTTTCCGTCGGAAGTGCCGTAACTGCAAAAAGCAATCCACGGGACGAGTATGAGGAATGTTTGGTAAAAGCAAAGGCGATGCGTGAGGTTCTGGAAAATTAGTATTCAGTCGGCAGATCGCAGTCTTCAGAAAGTTTTTCTAATTTTTAAAAATCGTAAATCGTAAATCGTAAATCGTAAATCGTAAATCGTAAATCGTCATTCAAGATGTGTCCGAAACCGTTTTTTCACTTCCTTCAGAATCTTTTCAACACGTGAGACTTCAATATGTTTTACCGTGGCGATTTCTTTAAAATTCAACTTCCCGAATGTATATAAATCAACGATATTCGCCACACGAATTGGTAGCCAATTATAAAATTTACCGACGAGTTTTCGATTTTTCAATTGGGATTCGGCTTCCAAATCGAGGACATTCAAAATCTTGCTGTTATGGTCATCAAACACAAACACTTCATAATCATCGTCGTGCTGATGATAGGAAATGTCATCCAATTCTTCCAACATCATGAAATCCTCATCGGCATCAATCGTGAAGGATTCTTCCATACGACGCAATTCTTCTTTCAGAAGTGTATTGGTACTAATCGTTTTTTTATGAAACGCTTCCTTGATGAAAAGGTCTTCCAGACAAGTGTCAATGGTTTCAAACAATTTCAGTTTGATGTCTTCTGAGGCAGCATCAAAATCAAAGCCTTTGTCAAATAAGTTGATAAGGCAATCGTCAATAATACCGTTGGAGCAGTATAGATTTTTTGGTATAATCCCTACATTTTCAGCAATATAAAGTCGGTGTTTGACATATGGATGCAGATGGGAAATTGCAGCTAGCACTTTTTTGTCATAGACTTTGCGTAGTGAAGTTTCGTCTTTTCGTTGTGTTGTTTCCATAAACTCGGTCTTTAAAATGATGTTTTTAAAGTTACGTAATATTCTTGTTACATTTGAATGTTTTGGAATTTTAAGTAAAATTTAGACAATTACAAAAGCTGTCAAAGTTGTATCTTTGGTTGATGTTTGAAAAATTCCAAACCCACTTAGAAACCCATTTGTCCTTTCTGAAAAAGAGTAAATTGCTTATTGCCATTTCTGGCGGATTGGATAGCGTGGTTTTGACGAGCTTATGCCATTCAGTTGGTTTGAACATTTCTTTGGCACATTGCAATTTCAACTTGCGAGCGGCGGAAAGCGATGCAGATGAAAACTTTGTTTTGCAATTAGCAGAAGATTTGGATTTGGGAGTCTTCATCGAAAATTTTGAAACTGAAAAATTCGCAAAAGAGCATAAGCTTTCAACCCAAGTGGCCGCCCGAGAACTCCGATACAATTGGTTTTCTGACCTGGCTGAACAATTAAATTTTGATTATATCCTAACAGCACATCACGCCGACGACAATCTCGAAACCTTTTTGATTAATTTATCACGAGGCACTGGATTGGATGGATTGACAGGAATTCCAGAAATGAACGGGAAGATTGTTCGCCCTTTACTGCCATTTTCTAGAGAAGATTTGGAAGTGTACGCCATTGGAAAAAAAATTGAATGGCGGGAAGACAGCAGTAATTCCACCAATAAATATCTAAGGAATAAACTGCGCCATGATATCATTCCGACCTTAAAGCAGATGAATCCACAGTTGCTTCAGAGTTTTCAAAATACCATTGAAAATCTTCAGGAAAGTCAAATCATTGTGGATGATGCAATTGTAAAAATTCAGAAAAAAGTCGTTTCAGTTGAAGACGATATCATAATACTGAATATCATGAAACTCAAGAAACTTTCAAGTCCAAAAGCGTATCTCTACGAATTGTTGAAGGATTTCAATTTTACAGAATGGAATGATGTTGTGGGATTGCTCGATGCGCAATCTGGAAAGCAAGTGTTTTCTCAGACGCATCGGTTGATCAAGGATAGAGAATTTTTGCTATTGACAGAAATTCAAACTGAATATGAGGATGATTCATTTCACATTGATGAAGCTGATAAAAGTCTTGCAACTGCAATTGGAATATTTTTTATTGAGAAAGTTGAAGATATCTCAAGTTTTGATAGTCATAAAGTTTATTTGGACAAGAACAAATTGAAATTCCCATTAAAAGTCCGCAAATGGAAAGAAGGTGATTATTTTTATCCGTCTGGAATGAAAGGCAAAAAAAAGTTGAGCAAATATTTTAAGGACGAGAAATTGTCATTAGTTGAAAAAGAAAACGTTTGGCTGCTATGTTCAGAGCACGAAATTGTTTGGATTATTGGTAAACGTGCAGATGAACGTTTTAAAGTGAATGATAACACCAAATATATTTTAAAAATTGAAATTCACTAAATGAAATTACAGGGCAAAATAGTTGATATTCCAAACAAACGTATCTACAAAGGTGAAATCAATATCCAAAATGGAAAAATCGTTTCCATTGAAGAAAAAGACCATAATGTCAATACTTACATTCTCCCTGGTTTTGTGGATGCCCATATCCATATCGAAAGTTCTATGTTGGTGCCGTCGGAATTTGCACGGTTGGCCGTCAGACATGGGACAGTTGCCACCGTTTCCGACCCTCACGAAATAGCAAATGTTCTTGGAATTGAAGGCGTCGAGTTCATGATTGAAAACGGAAAGCAAGTTCCGTTCAAGTTCAATTTCGGCGCACCTTCCTGTGTGCCAGCCACCAATTTTGAATCTGCAGGAGCCATTATCGATTCCGAAGGCATCAAGAAGTTGCTTCAAAATCCGGACATCAAATATCTGGCGGAAATGATGAATTATCCAGGTGTTTTGTTAAATGATGATGAAGTCATGAAAAAAATCGCGTGGGCAAAACATCACAATAAACCTATCGATGGTCACGCGCCAGGATTGCGTGGCGATGACATTACTATATACATCAATTCTGGAATTTCCACAGACCATGAATGTTTTACTTATGAAGAAGGTTTGGAAAAACTCCAAAAAGGCATGAAAGTCCTTATTCGTGAAGGAAGTGCGGCCAAAAATTTTGAGGCCTTGGCAGAATTGATTCCAGAACATTTTGAAAACATGATGTTCT
>JBDSFP010000283.1:0-4324 GCA_039919415.1 Aquaticitalea sp.
ATGCTACCTTATTTTCCTCATGGAAATATGACCCTGAAAGCGTTGAATATGAAATGGTTGTGACCGATAAAGGCGAAACCTGGGTCAATTTTTGGGGTCATTGGGAAGGTACTTTAAAGTCCAGCAATAAAGTATATGTCATACCAGCACATGTGACGGCAAGATTTGTGGGCGGAAAAATCGTCAGGGAAGATGGCTATTGGGATGTTTCAAAATTGTTGATGGATATTCAATCCTTGGAAGCTTCCAAGCGTGCGTCAGATTCCATTCCTAAATAAAAAAAAGACAGACAGATTTTTTGTGGAGAAAATTGGCAATGGTAACTAATCGATTTTCAGTTTTAGTGTTTTAAGAATTAAAATCAACCAAAAACTGTTGCCAATCTGTCTGATTATGTCACTTATAACTGCAAGCACCTATGTGTCGGGACTAACCTTGTAGGTTTAAAAATCAATTTTAAATTAAAAGATACCCGCTTTCGCGGGCAGTTAACATGAAAAAAGTAGGCATCATAGGTGGTTCTGGTTTCATAGGAAGCCATATTACAAAACGATTTTTGGAAAACGGGTTTGAGGTCAAAGTCTCTGCAACTGACATTTCCAAGCAGGAAAAATACCAACATCTGATGGAGTTGGACCATTCCGATCATTTGTACATCAGCGAACTCAATGTTGAAAACAAAAGTCAATTAAAGGAATTCGTCAAGGATTGCGATATAGTCATCCATGGAGGTACACCGTTTCAATTGGATTTTAAGAATGCACAAAAAGAACTTTTCGACCCAACCGTCAAAGGCACCGAGAATTTTCTAGAAGCCGTGAGCGAAACGCCAACCATCGATAAAGTAGTATTGATTGCTTCGGTAGCCGCTTTTAACACCAATTTCCCAATGCCACCCGGCGGAAAATCGCCGACAGACACCATCAGCGAAAACGATACGCCTTTTACCAGCGAGGAAAGCCATCCGTATGCGCAAGCAAAGTTCATTGCCAATCAAACCGTGAATCGGTATATCAAAACACATCCCGATCTCGATTTTGAAATTACCAGTGTGTCGCCAGTGATGGTCATGGGAAAATCCTTGAGCAAACGAGAAGATTCCACATCGACGGGCATACAGTTTTTGTTCAAAAACAAGATCGCTCCCAACCCATTCATCCAAATGTTTTACGATACCAATATTGATTTGGCAATCGTCAATGTAAAAGATGTGGCAGAAGGTGTTTATAAAGCTGCAACCATTTCAGGCTTACACGGAAAAAATTATTTACTATCGAGCGAAACCTATCCAGTTTCTGATGTGACCTTGATGCTGAATGATCAAGCACCAAAATACCAACCAAAAATCATATATCAAAACCAAATGGCAGAACGTGAATTGGGCTTGCCGTTTGAGTCGGTAAAGGAAACATTACATCAATACCTGTCTGCCGACGAGGCAGGTTCAAATTAAATAACTTATGAAAACATCACCTATTATCAGCCTGTTTGTATTGGTTATGACCTACAATTTCGTCCAAGCACAAACCAAAGAGGAACTTAAAAAAGAAGTATGGCAAATGGAAGAACAGTATTGGGACTATGTCCAAAAAAACGACACCATATCTTATAAAAAGTTGTGGCACGACGATTTTATGGGTTATCCGAGTTTTATAGATGATGTTTCGGACAAAAGCAAGATTGCCAATTGGATTCCAAAATTACATGAAGACCCCAACTTAACGTTCAATTATCAACTCTACAAGAAAGGTGTCAACGCTATCGACGATGTTGTCATTGTATTTTACGATGCTGATGAAATCTGGACAGATAAGCTGAATACCGTTGTCAAAAAAGAGCGGCTGAAGTTTACCCACACTTGGAAGAAATATGGAAACACGTGGCTTATTCTGGGAGGAATGGCAGGCAAGAAAGAATAAAAATCTAATTAGATAAAGACATTTAATAATAAAAATTTTAAACCATGAAAGACGTCAAGACCCATTGGTCAAAAAAAGAACTGAAACTTTACATACTTATGTTCTGCGCAAAGGTTGACCAAGTAGAAACGGCCGCGGAAATTGAATTAATCAAATCCAAAACCGATCCAGAAACCTTTGACCGATTATACACCGAATTTTGTGGCGATGATGAGGATACTTGTTTCGAAAAAATAGAAGATGCCATCGGGAAGTATCCATTCTCTCCAAGAGAAATTTCTGAAATTAAAAAGGAAGTGATGGAACTCTTCAATTCTGATAAAAAATTCGTGATGAAAGAACGTTATCTGGATAGGGTTCTTGACAATATTTTGTATTGAAGTAATAGAAATCGAAAATTAATATCTCCATTATGGAAAGCACTAAAACCATATACCTCTTTCTTATAAGCTTACTGACGATTTCAATCATCAACTGTAAAGAATCAAATGAGACCAAAACAAACAGCACTATGAAACTAATCGAAAAAGACTTCGGAAAGAAATATGCAGAAGCATGGTCAGGTCAAAATGCAGAAGCACATGCTAATTTTTTTGCTCCAAACGGTTTACAAATTGTCAATAACGGAACTCCTGCGGTGGGTCGTAAAGCCATTGCAGAAGTTGCCAAAAGCTATATGACCGCATTTCCTGATATGTTGGTGGTTTGTGATAGTTTGCCAACGACTTCAAAAGGTGTAGAATTCCATTGGACATTGACAGGTACTAATTCTGGCCCAAATGGCACAGGAAACAAAGTAAATATCAACGGTGTTGAAATTTTACAATTTAATGACAATGGGTTGATTACTGAATCCAATGGCAGTTTTGACACAAAAGAATACAACAGACAGCTTCAACAAGGTGTTGAAGTCAAATTTTAAAATCAATTAACATAAAAACCATTAAAAATGAAAACAACAAAATTATTTATTGCACTAGCTTTCTTAAGCATCTCTACGGTATTTGCACAGAAGAAAGAAAACGGAAGTATTTACATCGAGCATCCCGCCATCAATGTGGTTCAGGATTTTGTGACAGCCATGGAGAAAGGTGACAAAACAAAAATCGCCAGTTATTTAACAGATGATTTTAAATCTTATAACGGCAACACCAATCAATTAAATTCAAAAGGGATGGACAAGGCAGCTTTTGTCGACAACGCCATGTTTTATTTCGAAAATTTGGACTACTACAAGATGGAAACAGCTCCTGGCTCCTATCCTGATGCGATCGAAATCAAAAAAGACAATAAGGATAACGAGGTTACAGTTCAAACTTGGAATGTGATAAGAGGTGTTGAAAAAGCTTCTGGAGTAAAAATAGACGCGGGAGCCCATATGATTTATACATTGACCAAAGACAACAAAATCAAACGATTGATCAATTATTCAAATAGCAATGTTATTGAAGAAGTTAGAATGAGTTTTGTGGAGAGAACCAACGGTACCATTTACAACCATCACGAATATATCAATACCGTTCGTAAGATGATATATGCCTTTGAAAAACAAGATCTTGAAAAAGCCTACGGTTATTATGATGACAAGGCTCAATTCACCAATATGGATTCGGCCGATGGCAAGGCTCTTTCTTTGACCGAACTAAAAGCGCAGGACAAAACGTTTTTGGACAAATTCGAAATTGCAAGTATCGATATGGTTGGCTATCCTGATTATTTACACTATGAATTGGGCGATACCAGCGATGTATTATCTTGGTGGAAATATAATTTGATCAGAAAATCTGACAAAAAAGCCATGACCCTTCCTGTCCATATAATTGATGGATTCAACAAAGAAGGCAAGATAATTTCAGAGACTGCTTACTACAATTTGGCAATATTGGACCAAAAATAATTTAAAAAAAGAGCGGTAGCCATCAATGGCTATCGCTCTTTTTGAATGTTACAACATCTTCAAAATCCAATTAACATGAAATTAAAAAAACAACTTATTGCCGCCATTGCATTGATTGGCCTCACGACATCCTTCGCCCAACAAAGCAACATCGACAAAGACCTGAAAATGTACACCCAAGTTTGGGACGACATTGTCAACAAAGGCGAAATCGACAAAATCAACACAACCTATTTCGACGAGAATATTACAGGCATTGCATCTCCAGAAAATGTAATTGGCATTGATGCTTTCAAAGCCTATTACCAAAACTATCTTACAGGATTTTCAGACATCACTTTCGACATTATCAATGTTTTTGGACAAGGCGACAATATCGTCAAACATTGGCATTTCAAAGGCACGCATACAGGCGTTTTTTTTGGTATTCCAGCAACTGGAAATAAGGTTGATGTGGAAGGCGTCACGCTCGTAAAAATGAAAAACGGTAGGGTTCTCCAAGAGCAGG
>JBDSFP010000334.1:0-8135 GCA_039919415.1 Aquaticitalea sp.
AGGCAAAGGAGTTTCAAAAAATCAGGGGAAACAAGATTTCGATGATTTTCCAGGAACCGATGAGTTCGTTGAATCCGTCGATGCGATGTGGCAAACAGGTGGAAGAAATTTTGTTGCAACATACCGATTGTTCCAAAAAAGAAGCAAAAGAAGAAACGTTGTCCTTGTTTGAAAAGGTAAAATTGCCCTTGCCAGAACGTGTTTACAAAGCCTATCCCCACGAAATTTCCGGAGGTCAGAAACAACGCGTCATGATTGCCATGGCGATTGCCTGCAAACCAAACATATTGATTGCTGACGAACCCACAACAGCTTTAGATGTGACCGTACAAAAGGACATCATTCTACTTCTAAAACAGCTTCAATCCGAAGAAGGAATGAGCATTATCTTTATTTCCCATGATTTGGCATTGGTATCTGAAATCGCTGATCGGGTTTTGGTCATGTATAAAGGCGAGATTGTAGAGCAAGGAAGCGTCTCCACAATTTTTCACGAACCGCAACACACTTATACCAAAGCATTGTTAAGTTCCAAACCATCTTTAGAGTTACGATTAAAACGCTTGCCAACCATCAAGGATTTTATGGAAGGCAATCCGAAAACCCAGATTATTACCAGCGCACAACGTTTTAAAAATCATAAAGAACTATATTCCAAAGCGCCCTTACTTGAAATCATCAATGTAGAAAAAGAATACGTTTCAAAATCGGGATGGTTTTCAAAACCTGAAATTTTCAAAGCAGTTGACCAAGTAAGTTTTAAATTATATGAAGGCGAAACTTTAGGCCTGGTGGGAGAATCCGGTTGTGGTAAATCAACCTTGGCAAACGTTATTTTACAATTGGATAAAGCAACTTCGGGGCAAATTTTATATAAAGGCACAGACATTACGAAACTTTCTTCTTCAGCTATTAGAAATTTGAGAAAAGATATCCAGATTATTTTTCAAGATCCTTATGGGTCTTTAAATCCGAGGATTCCAATTGGAAAGGCGATTATGGAACCTATGAAAGTGCACAACATTGGAACTTCCGATAAAGAACGAAAAGAACTTGTGTTGGAGTTACTTCAAAAAGTTGGTTTGGACGACACTTATTTCAATCGATATCCTCATGAATTTTCTGGAGGACAGCGCCAACGTATTGGGATTGCGCGCGCCATTTCGCTACAACCCAAATTAATCGTTTGTGACGAATCAGTTTCTGCACTAGACATTTCGGTACAAGCGCAGGTTTTGAATCTATTGAATGATTTAAAGGAGAATTTTGGATTTACCTATATTTTCATTTCGCACGATTTAGCCGTGGTGAAATATATGTCTGATCAATTGGTGGTAATGAATAAAGGAAAAATTGAAGAAATGGCAGATGCCGATCAAATTTACGAGCAGCCTCAAACAGACTATACCAAAAAATTAATTCATGCTATTCCAAAAGGCTTATAGCATGAATATTTTTTTGGTAAGCATCAAAAGACCCTTAACGAATCTTAAGGTACTTTGAAAAGATGAAAACAATTTGTTTTCTAAAAAAGTAGGTTTTGGTAGATTTGGGGCTGTGTTCATAAGTCAAAGTTTACGATAGAATTGGGGCAAATCATAAATCAAGTTATGGTTGATTTGGTAATCGTTGGTTAAAATTTAGGATAGATTTGGGGCCGATCTTCAATTTTAGTTCCTGGTAAATTTGGTTAATTCGTTGTTTCAATTTGGTTTAACAAATATGGAATAAATTTTGGATTAATCAGTTTAAATACCTTATAAATCGATGAAATACATAAATATTTAACAATTAACATAGTTTGTGAAGATTTATCTCACAAAAGATATTTACTTATTATATTTCTCCATAAGTTATCCTTTAAATCTTTGCATGGGCGATATAGAAGAGCCACGAATACACGAATGATTTTAATATCTATAATCGTGTATTGGTGGCTGAAAATTTCTTTTGTACTATTTTATAATGTCATTTCTGGAATTTCTCCTTTAACAATCAATTTTCCTTCGGTAGCGTTTCGAATGTCTTCAACAGAAATTCCAGGAGCTCGTTCCAAAAGTTTAAAACCATCTTTTGTAACTTCCAATACCGCAAGATTGGTAACTATTTTTTTGACGCAACCAACGCCAGTCAATGGTAAGGAGCATTTTTTCAAGAGTTTCGATTCTCCTTCTCTGTTGGTGTGCATCATTGCTACAATTATGTTTTCGGCACTGGCAACCAAATCCATCGCGCCTCCCATTCCTTTTACCATTTTCCCTGGAATTTTCCAATTGGCAATATCGCCTTCCTCCGAGACTTCCATCGCTCCAAGAATTGTCAAATCCACATGTTTGCCGCGAATCATTGAAAAACTCAAGGACGAATCAAAAAAACTGGCGCCTGGCAAGGTCGTAATGGTTTGTTTTCCGGCGTTGATAATATCAGCATCCTCTTCACCTTCAAAAGGAAATGGACCCATTCCGAGCACGCCATTTTCACTTTGGAATTCGACCTCAATATCATCTCTCACATAATTGGCCACCAAGGTTGGGATACCGATTCCCAAATTGACGTAGTAGCCGGCTTTGACTTCCTTTGCGATGCGTTTTGCAATTCCTGTTTTGTCTAACATTTTTAAAATTATGAGTTATAAAGTGCCTAAAGTACTTAAAGTTGTTAATGTGTAAAGTTGTAAAATAATCATGTGTTACAAAAATTACTTAAGGCTTAAAGTACTTCTTTTAACCTTAAACTTTTTTCCGAACGGTTCGCTGCTCAATACGCTTTTCATAGTGCTCGCCTTGAAAAATACGTTGAATAAAAATCCCCGGGATATGGATTTGATTGGGATCTAAACTTCCTACAGGAACTAATTCCTCAACCTCTGCAACAGTTATTTTTGCTGCTCCACACATCGATGGATTGAAATTTCTTGCGGTGCCTTTGAAAATGAGATTTCCTGCTGCATCACCTTTCCAAGCTTTAACAAACGAAAAATCAGCATCAAAGGCTTTTTCCATGACATACATTTTGCCATTGAATTCCCTAGTTTCCTTGCCTTCCGCGACTTCTGTTCCAAAACCTGCAGGCGTAAAAAACGCAGGGAAACCTGATTGTGCTGCTCTACATCGTTCTACCAACGTACCTTGAGGCACCAATTCCACATCCAACTCGCCACTTAACATTTGGCGTTCGAATTCTTCATTTTCACCAACATAGGAGGAAATCATCTTTTTAATCTGTTTTTTATGCAGCAACAAACCTAACCCAAAATCATCGACACCAGCATTATTCGAAATGCAAGTCAAGCCTTTCACATTCATCTCAACCAAAGCATTGATCGCATTTTCAGGAATGCCACACAAGCCAAATCCACCAAGCATCAAGGTCATATTATCTTTTACGCCTTCCAAGGCATCGGTAATATTGGCTACTTCTTTATTGATCATTTTTTCGAAAGTTTTGAGTTATAAAATTACGAAATAAAAAAGCCAATCTAAAACGTATTCCTCTTTTAGATTGGCTCAATATTCTTAAAAAGATGCAAATCGATTAGAAATCGAGTTCATCCACAAATTCACCTTCTGTATCTGAGCCATCACCTGAAGACCTGCCACAATCCACTCTAATGCTTAAATCATTAGGCCGTTCAAAATCTTCCGTAGAAACGTCCAAGGATGTATCGGCATAACAGCTCTTCATATAAAGTCCCCAAATAGGCAATGCCATCGAGGCGCCTTGTCCATAAAGAATCGATTTAAAATGGGCTGCTCTATCTTCGGCACCCACCCAAACGCCAGTGACCAAATTTGGCACCATGCCCATGAACCAACCGTCACTTTGGTTTTGTGTCGTTCCTGTTTTACCTGCTATTGGGTTCGTAAATCCATAAGGATAGCCTGTAATTATTTCCTTATACATTTGAGATGGCGGACCCGTTCTTCTTAATCGTGTTCCTGAACCTCCTTCTGTAACGCCTTCCAATAGATTACAAGTCACATACGCCACCTCCGCGCTTAAAACATCTTTCGATTCTGGGGTAAATTGGTATAGAATCGTACCGTTTTTGTCTTCAATACGTGTTACCATTACTGGTTTGTTATAAACCCCTTTATTGGCAAAAGTTGCATAGGCAGCGACCATTTCGTATACACTTAAATCGGGTGTGCCCAAAGCTATTGCAGGCACAGGTGGAATTTCTGATTCAATGCCTAAATTTCTGGCCATTTGAACAACGGGTTCAGGACCTATTTTATCCATTAACCTCGCGGTAATGGTGTTAATGGAATTGGCCAAAGCACTTTTTAGTGTTCTGAAGCCTCCGTATTTTCCATCTGAATTTTTTGCAGTCCATGGAAGAGGGTTACCAAATTTCATTGCTTCGATGGTAATTGGTGTATTTGGAAAGGTATCGCAAGGGGATAAATGCAATTGGTCAATGGCGGTCGCGTACACAAATGGTTTGAAGGTGGAACCAACCTGACGTTTTCCCTGTTTGACGTGGTCGTACTGAAAATGCTTCATATTAATGCCTCCAACCCATGCTTTCACATGTCCCGTTTGGGGATCCATGGACATCACGCCTGTATGTAAAAACGATTTATAGTAACGCATGGAATCCATTGGTTTCATGATGGTGTCAATCTCGCCTTTCCAAGAAAAAATGGTCATAGGTGTCGGCTCATCAAATGATGCAATGATTTCCTTTTCCGATATTCCCTCACGGTGCATCACTCGCCAACGTTCGGATTGGCGCCTGCTTTGATTGAGTAATTTGTTGATTTCTTCAGTATTTAAGTTAACATAAGGGGCTGTTTTATTGCGTTCTGGCGTATTCTGTTTAAAAAATTCGGCCTGCAATTGTGCCATGTGTCTTTCAACCGCCTCTTCTGCATATTTCTGCATACGGGAATCAATCGTGGTGTAAATCTTCAACCCGCTATTGTATAGATTGTATTTTGAGCCATCAGATTTTGGATTATCATTCACCCACTTTTTCATAAAATCCTGAAGGTAAGCCCTAAAATATGTGGCCGTGCCTTCTCGATGTGATTGTGGGGAGTAATGTAGGCCCAAATCCAATTTTTGTAGAGAATCCTTGAGATTTTGAGGAATGTAATCATATTTCTCCATCTGTGCCAAGACCACATTTCTTCTGTTTTTTGTGCCTTCAGGATTGCGTCTCGGATTGTAAAGTGAGGAGTTCTTAAACATTCCCACCAACATTGCAGCCTCCCTAAGATCAAGTTCCTTCGTTTCCTTTCCAAAATAAATACTGGCAGCAGAGCGTATTCCGTCGGCATTATTTCCAAAATCATAAATATTGAAATACATCGCGATGATTTCTTCTTTGGTATATTGACGCTCCAAACGTATGGCAATGATCCATTCCTTTATCTTTTGAAGTGCTCTTTGAACAATATTTTTTGAGCCTTCACCATGAAATAATTGTTTGGCCAATTGTTGTGAAACGGTACTGGCTCCACCACCGCCACCAAAGGTAAAAATAGCTCGTAAAGTCCCTCGTGCATCGATTCCTGAATGCTCACGAAATCGCACATCTTCGGTAGCGACCAGTGCCTCCACCAAAGGTTTTGGCAATTCGGTAAAATCGACTGGCGTCCTATTGTCGTTCAAGTAAAATTTTCCTAGAGTTTTACCATCGGAAGAAATGATTTCCGTTGCCAAATTGGTATTTGGGTTTTCCAGGACTGTATGGTCTGGCATCTCTCCAAAAGCACCCCATGATGCCAATAAAAACAATAGAACAATCAAGAGGATGCCTCCTAAAAAAGTCATCCAAAACCATTTAATGTATTTCGAAAAGTCTTGTGTTGTTACTTTCTTTTTCGCCATAATGAAAAATTATTTATTTACATTTTCTATCCGAAAACCGACATCTGTAATGCCTTCCAAATTATCAACGCCATTTAGGTCCCCATTATTTCGCATTGCCTGCTGAATATTGATTTTGTACTCTCCAAGTTCTTCAAATTTAAAGGATTTATCATACCCTTTGTACCAGAGTTTATTTTCCTTAACATCCGTTAATCCTTGGCCCAAAAGTTCTCCATTGGCTTTTGTCATTTGATACTCCAAAGTATCTGTGATGGTTTTTCCGTGTGGATAAACCATTTCAATAATTAAAAATAGATTGCTGAATTTATAATTGTTTGTGTCTCTAATGTTCACAAATAAATTATATGGGGAGATGGAATCAGGTGGATTGACCTGAAAGGAAATAATGGAATCTTTTTGCCATTTATTCGGGACTGATTTATATTCATCAAATACACGGTCGGAGTCGCAAGAACCCAGAAAAACAGCTAAAATGATGATGCACCAAGCAGTCTTATTTGGCATTGTTATTTTTTGGTTTTGGTGGTCTGTTTTTATGTTGTTTTTTTTGTTGAGGCTTATGGGGCTTATTTTGAGAAGCGTGTTCCTTGTTTTTTTGTTTCCCTCTGTTGTTTCTGCGTTTGTTTGAGCGTTTTGGACTATCGAATCGGGTCAAACTATCTTGACCAACAACATTTTCATAATCTGATTTGACTTCTTCAATAAGTTCGGAGGCATATTCTTCTAGGCTCGCCACTTTTTCTTTTTTCTTGTTCAATTCAATAATCTCATTAGCTTGTGCTGTCGTCAATTTGTGCCAATTCATCCATTCGCCTTCATATGCAAACCACATGTGTCCTTTAAAGATATCCGTTTTTTGGCAAACGGCAGTTCCTTTTTCAGTGTATAGTTTGGTATCCGTTTTCGGGAAATCCTTCAACGCATCGAGGTAGGCATCCAATTCATAGTTGAGGCAGCATTTCAATTTTCCACATTGTCCAGCGAGTTTTAAAGGATTCAAGGACAATTGCTGATATCTAGCCGCAGAGGTACTCACAGATCTAAAATCGGTAAGCCATGTAGAACAGCACAATTCTCGTCCGCAGGATCCAATTCCTCCTAAACGTGATGCTTCCTGGCGGAAACCCACTTGTTTCATTTCTATACGTGTACGGAATTCTTTGGCAAACAATTTTATAAGCTCTCTAAAATCCACACGTTCTTCAGCAGTATAATAAAAGGTTGCTTTGCTCGCATCACCTTGAAATTCAATATCGGAGATTTTCATTTGAAGTTTTAAATCAATGGCAAACTGGCGCGCCTTGACTTTCATTGGGTCTTCTTTGTCGCGGGCTTCGGACCATACATCTATATCGCGTTGGGAAGCTTTTCGATAAATCTTCATTACCTCTTCTTCATTATTGATATCAACTTTCTTACGTTTCATTTGAATTTTAACCAATTCGCCTGTCAGCGTAACCATTCCAATATCATGACCGGATTGTGCCTGTGTTGCCACGACATCACCAATGCTTAAAGTAAGATTTTCTGTATTCTTATAGTACTGTTTTCGTCCATTCTTAAAACGAACCTCGACTCCTAAAAAAGGTTCCTGACCCTGGGGAAGCGTCATATTAGCCAACCAATCAAAAACTGTCAACTTGTTGCAACTATCTGTGCCACAAGTTCCATTGTTTTTGCATCCTCTTGGTTGTCCATCCTTTCCGGTTGAGCAACTAGTGCAACTCATAATGTATGTATAAAAAATCCGTTACCAAACGCAACGAACGAAGATTAGTAATTTGTTTTTAAAACGTAAAGATATGATTATTTATTTAGTTCGATAGCAGGAAAATGGCATCAATATCCCTATAGCATTTAAATATCAAAATCATTTATTTTAAATAAAACAACTATTGCTCTTTATTCAATATTTCAAATATATTTCTCAAATCCTTCTTATAAGCCAGGTGCTCAACTCTACCCTTTTTGAAAATGTCATTGCTGTTGCCTTGTCCCTTTCGCATGGCTTTTTGCTCTATGTAAGGTAAGCGGTGGACTTCCATGCAAGTTGTGGAACAGCAATTATTCATTTTTCCCTTACATTCATCACATTGTATAAAAAGTAAATGGCACGCGTCGTTGGCACAGTTGGTGTGTAAATCAGCTGGTTGTCCGCATTGGTGGCAATGGGCAATGACATCGTCCGAAATACGTTCGGAACGCCGTTCGTCAAACACAAAATTCTTGCATATGAATTTATTTTCAAGCATGTTGGCATCCACTTGTCGCACATAATTGATAATGCCTCCTTC
>JBDSFP010000345.1:0-7163 GCA_039919415.1 Aquaticitalea sp.
AAAAATAAAGTTTGAAGTCTCCAAATTCAAAACACCTTTCAATATATAGATCAACGTGTTTAGGTTGTTTTCATAATACAACAATGGTTTTTCGACACTTTCACCAACGGCTTTGCTGGCGGAAAAATGGATGACACCGACAATATCTTTATGCTTTTCAAAAAAGCTTTCAACTTTTGGTTTTTCCTTTAAATCGAATTGTTCAAATTGAGGTGATTTTCCCGTGATTGCCGTAATGCCTTCTAAAACTTCAATCGATGAATTGGACAAATCGTCAATAATGACCACGTCAAAACCTTTTTGTTGCAATTCCACAACTGTGTGCGAACCTATAAACCCTAAACCTCCTGTAACTAATACTTTCTTCATTTATGAATTTGAATTTACAAAATTAAGTACTGTTGATGTGATGAATTCAATCTGTTCATCATCCAATTCGGTATGCATTGGTAAGGAAATCACTTCTTTGACCAATTGGTTCGTGACTGTAAAATCTTCTTCTTCATATCTGGAATCTTTGTAGGCTTTTTGAAGGTGCAATGGAATTGGATAATAAACACCACATGGAATTCCTTTGTCTCCGAAATGTTTTACCAAAGCATCACGATTAATTCCGGACACTTTTAGGGTGTATTGATGAAATACGTGACAATCGCAGGTATCGCAAATGCCTTTGCAAGTATCATTTCCGCTCGGAATGGTGATGTTGGTATGGTTTTTAAATGCTTCGTTGTATTTTCTGGCAGCCGTTCTTCTTGTATTATTGTATGAATCCAAATGAGGTAATTTTGCATCCAAAACAGCGGCTTGAATGGAATCCAAACGCGAATTGACTCCTACTACATCATGGTGGTAACGCTCATACATCCCATGATTAACGATGCCTCGCATATAATGAGCCAAATCATCATCATTTGTAAAAATCGCTCCACCGTCGCCATAACAGCCTAAATTTTTGGAAGGAAAAAAAGACGTTGATGATATGTGTCCAATCGTGCCAGCTTTTGCTTTTGTTCCATCGCTGTAGGTATATGTCGCGCCGATGGCTTGGGCATTGTCCTCGATAACGTAGAGGTTGTGTTCTTTGGCAATCGTCATAATCGCTTCCATGTTCGCGCATTGACCAAAAAGATGCACAGGAACTATGGCTTTTGTTTTTGGAGTAATGGCTTTTTTGATGGCATCAATATCAATATTGAAGGTTTTAGGATCTACATCCACCAAAACAGGCGTGAGTTGCAATAATGCAACTACTTCAACGGTTGCAGCAAATGTAAAATCGGCAGTAATGACTTCATCTCCAGGCTTTAAGTTCAAACCCATCATCGCTATTTGTAAAGCATCGGTGCCATTGGCACAAGGGATGACGTGCTTTACACCAAGATAGGTTTCAAGATTTTTTTGAAAGTCATGGACTTTCGGACCATTGATATAAGATGTAGTGTCAAGAACTTCGGCAATTGATGCGTCCACAACGTTTTTGATTTTGGAATATTGACCTTTAAGGTCAACCATCTGGATTTTATTCATCGGAAGTATTTAGGCATTAAGAATGATGCTTTTCTTGAGCAACACGAGGTAGCGAAATTACAAAATTGTGCAACCACCACCAATCGAATGTTGCTAAAGTGACGTATTTTAGCAAAAAACAAAATTACTTGCGATTTTTATATACCATCGGAATTTATATTGCGAATTTTCACTTGAAAATCATGTCGTTTTTCAATGCTAAATTGAAATTGGGTGTTGAAGGCCGATCAAAGTCCTTCGAAATTTTAGAGCGCTCGATTCATCGGAATGAGCGGACTTTTTGGTTTCATTGTGCCTCCTTGGGCGAATATGAGCAAGGTCTTCCGGTGTTTAAGGAACTTCGGAAATTGTATCCAAATCATAAGATGGTGTTGACATTTTTTTCGCCTTCAGGTTATGAAATCCGAAAGAATACTGACATTGCGGACGTAGTCGTGTATCTTCCGTTGGATACAAAGGCAAATTCCATACGGTTTCTGGATTTGGTTCATCCGGAACTGACCATTTTTGTAAAATATGATATTTGGCCAAACTATCTGTTGGAACTTAAAGAACGTGGCTTAAAAGCAATTTTGATTTCGGCGCTTTTCAGGGAAAAACAATCGTATTTCAAATGGTTTGGCTCAATGATGCGAGAAGCCTTATCTTCCTTTGAACACATATTTGTTCAGGATGAGGCCTCTCAACAGTTATTGAAATCGATTAATTTCAACAATGTTATCGTTGCAGGAGACACACGATATGACAGAGTTTCTGACCAATTACAACAAAATAATACACTTCCGTTTCTTGAGGAATTCAAACAAGACAGTTTATGTATGGTCATTGGAAGTTCTTGGCCGGAAGATGATGCTATTGTGATTTCTTTTATCAATTCTCATCCCTCCAAAAAAATCAAATTTATCATTGCGCCACATAACATTAAATCCAATCAGATTAAAAATCTGAAAGAAAAATTAGAAGCGAAAATGGTTTTGTTTTCAGATAGGGAAGGCAAGCAACTTTCAGAGTTTTCCGTGTTTGTAATCGATACCATTGGTTTGTTGAGCAAAATATATTCGTATGCGGATATTGCCTATGTTGGAGGCGCAATGGGAACGAGCGGCCTTCACAATATTTTGGAACCAGCGGTTTTTGGCGTACCAATTATCATTGGAAAAAATCATCTGAAATTTCCTGAAGCTGATAAGATGATTTTAGAGGCTGGAGTAGTGTCTGTTTCCAATTTTGAACAACTTGAAACTAAAATGCTATCCTTTGTGGAACATACTGAAAAACGTCTATCGATGGGCAAAAGAAATGCTCAATATATTGAGGAACATCGAGGCGCGGTCGTCCAAATTCTGAATTATATTTGTCCATAAATCGAATATTTTTGGGAAAAGTATTAAAAAAATGTTATTTTAGAATTCTCAATCACCACTAAAACCTAGAACAATGAAAAAAATAGCAATAATTTTCGCATTTGTTTTCACAATGTTTTTTTCCATTACATCTTGTAGAGACACGGAGAAGAAGCCCGATGATGTGGATGTTAAAATAGAAAAAGCCGCGGATAAAACATCTACAAAAACCGAAGGTGCTTTAGAAAGAGCAGGAAAAGCAATTGACAAAGCTGCGCAGGAAACCAAAGATGCTGGTAAGGCAATTGATAGTGCCGCGAAAGATCTTACGGATGACAATTAATAGTTGTTGTGCGCTTTAAAATATAAAAGCCTTCCAACTTGGAAGGCTTTTTTATGTATTAAAATTATCGTATTTTGTTTCAATAAATTAATCCTCATAAGCATTATGAAATACAAATTTACTTTCACATTTTTGGTTATGCTGTTGCTTCATCTCAACACAATAGCACAAGAACAAACTAATCAAATCATTGACAACATCGTTAAGGAAGCAACCGAAAACTCACAATTGGAACGTTTGGGACATGAACTGTTCGATGTTATTGGACCACGTTTGGTGGGAACACCGCAAATGAAACAAGCCAATGATTGGGCAGTCGCGCAATATACCAAATGGGGAATTACAGCCAAAAACGAACAATGGGGCGAATGGAAGGCTTGGGAACGAGGAATTACACATGTCGATATGGTGTCGCCACTCACGATGACTTTGGATGGCACGCAATTGGCTTGGAGCCCAAGTACAGGATCAAAAGGGGTCACTGCAGATTTGATTGTGCTTCCGACCGTAAAGGATTCCATGGAATTTCAAAATTGGATGAAAAACGTGAAGGGAAAATTTGTCATGACTTCTGAATATCAGATTACGGGACGACCAGATGAAAACTGGAAGGAATATGCAACGGAGGAATCTTTTGCAAAGATGAAAAAACAGCGTGATTCGTTATCCGATGAATTCCGAAGCAATATGAAACGCATGGGGTACACTTCAAGAACCATCAATGAAGTTTTGGAAAACGCAGGAGCAGTCGGGATTGTGTCCTCCAATTGGTCGAAGGCTTTTGGTTCCAATAAAATATTCAGTGCGCGAACAAAAAAAATCCCGAATGTGGATTTGGAATTGGAAGATTACACCATGTTATATCGAATGGTTGAATATGGAAACAACCCGAAAATAAAAGTGGTTGCAGAATCCAAGGAATTGGGTGTGGCTCCAACGTTTAATACCATTGCAGAAATAAAAGGCACGGAAAAACCAGAAGAGTATGTGATTCTTTCCGCACATTTCGATTCTTGGGATGGTGGTACAGGGGCCACAGACAATGGAACAGGAACCTTGGTCATGATGGAAGCGATGCGTTTGTTGAAAAAAATGTATCCAAATCCAAAACGCACCATTTTGGTTGGACATTGGGGAAGTGAGGAACAGGGTCTGAACGGATCAAGAGCTTTCGTAGAAGATCATCCAGAAATTGTTACTAATATCCAAGCAGTGTTCAATCAAGATAATGGAACGGGTCGTGTGGTGGATTTGTCCGGAGCAGGCTATTTGAATTCCTATGAATATTTAACGCGTTGGCTGGCAGCAGTTCCAGACAGTATTACTAAACAGATTAAAACAGAATTTCCTGGGTCTCCTAGTGGAGGTGGTTCTGATAACGCGTCCTTTGTCGCGGTAGGCGCGCCAGCGTTTAATTTGAGTTCCTTGAGTTGGGATTATTGGAATTATACGTGGCATACCAACAGAGATACGTATGACAAGATTGTATTTGATGATGTGCGCAGTAATACGATATTGACCGCAATTTTGGCTTATATGGCAAGTGAGGATGAGTCCAAAACTTCCAATGAAAAAATTGTGTTGCCCATGAGCAAACGCACAGGAAAACAACTAGAATGGCCAACACAACGATCGCCTGAACGAAAAGGTGGCATGGATTGATTTAGTAAAAATATAAAATTGAAAAACCTCCAACTTTTCAAAAGTTGGAGGTTTTTTATAATAAAAAGAGGTTATACCTTCTGGGTGGGTAAATAATTCATTATAGCTAAGACTATTTAAGAATTAAATGAAATTCTTGTCATTACCGTAGGTACAAAATATGGATAGATAGAATGATTTAACGGTGGGCACGTGCCGTTAGATACGAAATTTAAACCCGAATATTCTGAAGTCTTTTTTACAATCCAAACGCCTCTTTCACCTTATCCACATAATCCAATTTTTCCCAAGTGAACAACTCAACATCGAGCGTAATGTTGCCACCATTAGGTTGACTGAATGTTTTAGTAACTGTTTCATTTTGCCGTCCCATGTGTCCATAAGCGGCAGTTTCGCTATAAATTGGGTTTCGGAGTTTTAAACGTTCCTCAATTGCTGCTGGTCGCATGTCAAAGATTTCAGCCACTTTATCTGCAATCTCGCCATCAGTCAAATTGTAAGGACAGGTTCCATAGGTTTCAACGTAAATGGAAGTTGGTTGTACTACACCTATTGCATAACTGACTTGCACCAATATTTCATCGCACAAACCAGCAGCCACCAAGTTTTTCGCAATATGGCGTGTAGCATAAGCAGCGCTTCTGTCCACCTTACTTGGATCTTTTCCAGAGAATGCTCCACCACCATGAGCGCCTTTTCCACCATAAGTATCCACAATTATTTTTCTTCCTGTCAAACCAGTATCACCATGGGGTCCACCAATTACAAATTTTCCCGTGGGATTGATGTGATAGGTAATATCATCATTAAATAATACTTGGATATGTTCTGGTAAATTTGCTTTCACTCTTGGAATCAATATTTCGACAATATCCTTTCTGATTTTTGCCAACATCGAATCATCATTGTCAAAATCGTCATGTTGTGTTGAAACTACAATCGCATCGATGCGTTGAGGAATATTGTCATCACTATATTCGATCGTAACCTGACTTTTAGAATCTGGGCGTAAATAGGTGATTTCTTTATTTTCTCGACGTAATGCGGCCAATTCAATTAAAATCCGATGGGATAAATCCAAGGCCAAAGGCATTAAGTTTTCTGTTTCGCGAGTTGCGTAACCAAACATCATCCCTTGGTCTCCAGCACCTTGTTCTTCCTTGCTTGCTCTGTCCACACCACGATTGATGTCTTCGGATTGTTCATGGATGGCAGAAAAAACTCCGCATGAATTTCCATCGAACATATATTCGCTTTTGGTATAACCAATCTTGTTGATGGTATCCCTCGCAATCTTCTGAACGTCTAAATATGTGTTCGATTTTACTTCACCTGCGAGTACAACTTGTCCTGTCGTAACAAGTGTTTCACAAGCCACTTTTGATTCTTTATCAAAGGCTAGAAAATTATCAATCAATGCATCACTTATTTGGTCTGCAACTTTATCCGGATGTCCTTCAGATACGCTTTCTGATGTAAATAAATACGCCATAATATTGTTTTATAATATGTTATTAGTGGATTTGACGTTATGCGTCGAAGGTAGTTTTCACTGCCTTTAGCATTTTTTATTGAGGTTGCAATCAGTCAAATCTTTCCTCTGTAATTAATTAGTGACAAAAATACATATAATAATATTATTATGTAAAAGGAAATTGTTGTAAATGCTACAAAAGACGAAAGTCCTTAGAATTTTACTTCTAAAGACTTTATTCAACACTACCAACGAAGAATTAATCTTCGTTTAACCTAAAATCGGGATATGCATTCATGCCATGTTCATGAATATCCAGTCCTTCTACTTCTTCTTTTTCAGAAACTCTTAATCCTATCGTTTTCTTGAGAATGTATAAAACGATAAACGATGCTACTATAGTCCATATACCAATTCCTAACACTCCAGCTGATTGAGCACCTAATTGGCCAAATCCACCACCATAGAATAAACCACCATCTTTGGCAAATAAACCTACGCAGAGAGTTCCTACTGCACCACATAGACCGTGGACTGAAACTGCACCTACAGGGTCATCAATTTTTAATTTTTTGTCTACAAATTCAATTGATAATACAACTAATATTCCGCAGATAAGTCCGATTGCCATAGCTCCAAAATTATCAACAGCGGCACAACCGGCAGTGACACCGACCAATCCTGCAAGCACACCATTCAAAGTCATGGATGCGTCTGGTTTTCCATATTTTATCCAAGTAAAAAACATGGCAGCGAGAGCACCTGCGGCACCTGCTAAATTGGTTGTAATTATTATATTTGATACCGCATT
>JBDSFP010000372.1:0-3853 GCA_039919415.1 Aquaticitalea sp.
TGAAAAAACCTCGGCAACCATTACACACGATGGAGATGAAAATTTTCTTCATCTGAATGCCTTAAAAGATAAAGAAGGTCTAGCGAAAGTCACGGATTATAAGATTGTTTCCAACGAAGACGGAACCTGGCAGCCATTTACAACCGAGCCCATAGTCATAAATAATACAGAAAAAGTTCAGGTTCAATTTCGAAACAAATCCACTGGAACGTCAGTTGTTTCAAGTGTTGTTAATGCCAACGTTGTAGATTCAAGTTCAACTTCCTCAAGCAAAATCTGGAGTTATCTATTATGGTTGACAGCCATGGTCGGTTTTTGGGCAACCATGTCTATCAGCATTGCAGATATTACACGCTATGCTTCCACCCAAAAAGACCAAGTCGCTGGGCAGTTTATCGGCCTTCCAGCAACGATGATGCTCTATTCTTTCGTCGGAATTTTTGTTACCTGCGCAGCAATCATTAACTTTAAGGATATATTGATTGCGGACGATGCACCTTGGGATCCGGTTTCGCTCATTTCGAAATTTAAAAATCCTGTGGTTGTGATAGTCGCTCAAATTTTTATGCTCATTGCAACTTTGAGTACCAATATTGCAGCAAATGTGATTGCACCATCGAATGCGTTTTCCAATTTATGGCCAAAAAAAATCAGTTTCAAAACTGGTGGCACCATAACCGGAATCATCGGAATACTGATTTTGCCTTGGTGGTTGTTGGATGAAATATCTGGCTTTTTGATTTTTGTCAGCGGATTATTAGGTCCAGTTTTGGGAATTCTTATTGCTGATTATTTTGTCATAAGAAAAAAACAATTCGAATTGAGCGAATTATATAAAGTGGATGGCATCTATTCCTATGGAAACACAGGTTTTAATAAAGCAGCGATGATTGCATTGTTCATAGGTGTCTTTGCCGCACTTATAGGATTTTGGATTCCAGTGTTGAGCTTTTTGTATTCCTTATCTTGGTTTACAGGGTTCATTATTTCGTTTGGATTGTATGTCGTATTAATGAGTAGAAATTAAAAATAGAAAGTAGTTGTACTTCATTATTAAAAACGCTAATTAATGATAAAATTCTTCAGAAAAATTAGACAAAAAATGCTGACTGAAAATAAGTTTAGTAAATATTTGATTTATGCTAGTGGAGAAATTGCACTTGTGATAATCGGAATTCTTATTGCTTTGGGAATTAACGAAAATGTAAAACACAGAAATAATTTAGAATTACGTGATTTATATATTATTCAGTTAAATGATGAATCAAATCGTAATATAAAACAACTAAATGATTCTAAAAATAATACAATTGAATTGATTAAAGAAGTAGATACTTTAACTCAATTATTAGCAAACAAAGAATACGATAACCCTAAATTATCATCAAAATCTGTAATATTATATAGCTTTTATGAATTTTACCCAATAATGATAACGTATGAAAACTTAAAATTTTCTGGCGACTTAAAACTATTTGATGATTTAAGCTTGCGTAACGTAATATCTGAAACATACGAAACATTCAATCAGATTAAAACAGTTGAATCTATAGATAATAATCTAGTTGATGCTTATGGTGAGAATTTCTTGATGCCAAATGTAAGTTTTCGGGATATGCAAAAAACCTCAAAAAGTTATGCTAAAGAAACGTATTTTCAAAACATGGTTTTAGCGCGACGGGTAACTCTACGTCAAAATAGAGATGCATATGAAAAATCAATAGAATCTTTAAGCAAACTAAAAGCCACTTTTGCTGAATTACATAATGATAATTAGAAAAATCTATTAATAGATATAGACAATAGCTCGAATATATATTTAAAAACGGAAAAGCTCATTAAAGAGAATAGATATTTAAATGTGTAAATAATACAAAATTCCTAAGTGGTGAATTTTTAACTAAAATCAAATCAGATGAAATCATAAACAATCAGCGTCATCAGAGTTCCATTAAAATTCGTGAAAATTCGTGAAATTCGTGTCAAAAAATAATCGTCATCAACATACCAAAAAATAAAACATGTCAATTTTAATTAAAAATGGTCAAATAGTAACAGCAGCAGAAACCTACGTGGCTGACCTTTACATTGAAGGCGAACAAATTGTCGCCATCGGAAAAGATTTGAAATATAAAGCAGATAAAACAATCAATGCAAAAGGAAAATTAGTGTTTCCTGGAGGCATCGACCCTCATGTGCATTTGGATATGCCCTTTATGGGAACCTATTCTAGCGACGATTACGAAACTGGGACACGAGCTGCACTTCACGGTGGAACGACAATGGTCATCGATTTTATATTGCAAACCCAAGGAGATACTTTGCATAACGCTCTAAAAACTTGGCAAAAAAAATCCAAAAGCAAAGCCATTGGCGATTATTCCTATCACATGGCAGTCACAGATTTTAATGACAATGTTGCGAAAGAAGTCGTACAAATGATTGAAGAGGAAGGCATCACATCCTTCAAAACCTTTATGGCATACAAAGGCGCGTTGATGATTGACGATGGACAAATGGTCCAACTCATGAATGTGGTCAAAAAACATGGAGGTCTGGTCACAGTCCACGCCACCAATGGCGATATGATAGATTCCTTGATTGCCAAAAACAGGGCAGAAGGCAATCGTTCGCCTTTATATCATTATTTATCCCAGCCTGAAGTCACAGAAGCCGAAGCATCTGCACGTTTTACAGATATGCTCGAATATACCGATTGTCCTGGGTACATAGTCCATATGACTTGTGAAGGTGCGTTGAACGCTGTCAGAAAAGCAACGATGCGCAATCAAAAAGTATTTGTGGAAACATGTACTCAATATTTGGTGTTGGATGCCTCGCTTTATGAAAAAGATTTTGAAGGTGCCAAATGGGTCATGAGTCCGCCATTGCGAGAAGAGAAAGACCAACAAGCCTTATGGTCTGGTATTAGTCAAGGTTTGATACAAGTGGTAGGAACAGACCATTGTCCTTTTATGTGGGAACAAAAATTAATGGGAAAAGACGATTTTTCCAAAATTCCAAATGGGCATCCAGCCATCGAGCATCGTATGGAATTATTGTTTTCTGAAGGAGTCATTAAAGGAAAAATTTCCTTGACCAAATATGTCGAAGTTAGTTCCACCAATGCCGCAAAAATCTTCGGAATGTATCCGAGAAAAGGAACCATTGCCATCGGAAGTGATGCAGATATTGTCATTTTCGACCCTAAAAAGAAACACACGCTTTCAGTAAAAACGCATCATATGAATGTTGATTATTCTGCCTACGAAGGCAAAAAAGTGACAGGAAAAACAGAACTCGTTATTTTAAGAGGGAAAGTAGCTATCGAAAATGAAGAGTGTAAGCTCAAAGCAGGTTACGGACAATTCATAAAAAGAGGAAAAACATCGAAAACCGTTATTTAGAGAAGAGAAAATAGAAGAGAAAATAGAGAAGAGAAAATAGAGAAAAGAACAAAGAGTCAAGACAAAAGAGAAAAATCGTAGAAAAATTTTAAATAAAAACCTTGCGCCTCTGCGCCTTTGCGAGAAATAAATCATCTTTAATCATAAAAAATCAACGTCATCAGCGTTCCCTTAAAATCAGAAAATCATGCCAAGAACAATAAAATCAGGATTGATACAAATGAGTCTTCCAATGACAGAGGGCGAGGGAACCATTCAGGAAATCATGGATGCGATGTACGACAAGCACCTTCCATACATCCAAGAAGCAGGAAAACAAGGGGTACAAATTTTGTGTTTGCAGGAAATCTTCAACACACCCTATTTCTGCCCAGGACAGGATAGAAAATGGTACGTATCAGCGGAATCCGTTCCAGGACCAACTACTGAAAAAATGCAAGTGCTCG
>JBDSFP010000387.1:0-2906 GCA_039919415.1 Aquaticitalea sp.
GTCTTTCCAAAAATTATACACATAGTTGCCAAGAATGGTAGGATATGCAATACGGTCAGAAGAATTGTATATTTCCAAAGTCTTATCATAAATGGATTGATAGTCCTCTTCTTTACTCAATTTATCAATGGTAGATTTGTTTTGGGAATTTACAAATTCCAAGGCCTTTGCACCATCCACTTCTTCGAGCCATTGATATTTGTCATCTTGTGCCAGAATAATTTGATTGATTCCAAATAACACCAAAAGTAAGAATGTGTATTTTTTCATTTGTTAATTGATTTAGTAATAGTTTGTCAAAATGGTTTTAAGTTATTTCTTAACTTGAGTTGCCAGATATTAAGATATTGTACAACTTGCTTAAATCCCTATAGTTTTTCAGCATAACTCTTTGAGATGAATATGCTCGACTAAGGTTGTATAATGTGATAAATATTAGTGTGGGAGTTTTTCAAAGATAACTAAATTTTAAATTTGTTAAATTTTTTTTTTAAATAACGATGAAGGAATGGTTTTGAGCGTTATTGGTTTTGGGCGTTAAGCAACCACCTCTCCGGATTGTCGGCAGACAGCTATATGTCTCCTTCTCTGGGGAAAAATATGGGTCTCACTGAAAAAAAAAGAGAAGTTTATGTTTATACTTCATTCGTGAGATTGCTTGGTCGAATTAAACTATAGTTTTAATTTCAACGATTTTGGCTGTGCTCCTCGCAAGGACTATATTAAGTGTGTTACTAAAAAAATAACCTTAATGACGCAAATTGACATGAAGGATTTGTCTATCTTGACACCAAATGAAACCAACCCATGAGTACCAACCTGAAACTGAACAAACCAACCCCTATTGCTATTGGTGAAAACGTACAATACTATCAATACGGCTCTGAGGTTGGGGCTACACTGTCCGCACTGAAGCTGGGTAAAATGGTTTTGGTAAAGGAGTTTTATAGTGATGGATTAACGCTATTGGAGGAGTTGCACCGAGACCTAAAACTGACCCTTCCGAACAAATCGTTTCAGGAGCAACGTGCGTATCGTGCGGAATACCGCAAACTTTCAAATCTGATTGTATTGGAAGTTAAGAATCAGCAACTCGTTGTAAAGAAATCGCCCAGCATTGGATGGCTAAAGTTATTTTATCCGGACGATGCTCATTTTTATTTGAGCTTTCCTCTAATACAAGGTTTGAACAGTTCTTGGCAATGGTACAAAAATGGAATAAAGATTCCAGTGCTACGTAATAAACTGCATCCCTATTATGGGTCTTACTGTCCTACGCGTTTTGAACATTTAGTGCTTTTTGACAATTGGTTGAAGCACTATAAAGGGCCTAAAAAGACTGCCATAGAAGTTGGGGTTGGCTGTGGTATACTGTCGTTACAACTTGTAGAGCATAAGTTCCAAAAGGTGTTTGCTACAGATATCAATCCAAATGCCATTATTGGATTGCGGGATTATATGGGAAACACCAAGCTATCGCGAAAGATTGAACTGGATTTTGGACATTTGTTCGGGAAGTGGTACCAACAGACCGAATTGATTGTGTTTAATCCGCCTTGGTTGCCAGAGTCTGATAATACAGAACATACGGATACGGCCATGTATTACAACACTGCTTTGTTTGCGGATTTTTTTGTGGAAGCCAAGAAACGACTTTTGCCTGAGGGGAAACTGGTACTCATCTTTTCAAACTTGGCGCAGATAACGAATGCCACGACAGAACATCCAATAGAGATAGAATTAGCCGCTGGTGGAAGGTTTCAATTGGAACGCTGTTTTAAAAAATCTGTCAGTGATGCTTCGGCAAAAACTAAACGGGATGCGCATTGGCGAGCATTGGAAGCAGTGGAACTTTGGGTATTGACCCATTGATGCTAATTGATATTTCTCTGCTCTAGGGATGAAGCTAAACAAAATGCAAAACATTTGATTCCGTCGAATCTCCGATTTGCTTGTTGTCGATTTTTTTAAGCAATCATTTTAGTCAGACCATAAATTATCCCTATCAAAACCACAACTCCAATTGCCAAAAAAACATAGGCACCCTTGGTTATGTTAGCAATTGTTTTTTTGATTTCCGACCTATCATTTACATTAGGAAACTTCGAATTCGGCACCTCGGCTTCAAGAAAATTACATATCGGCTCCCATCCTTGGTCTGCCGTAAAAATCAATAATTTTTCGGAGGGAACAACTGCTTTTACTACCTCCACATGATCTAGATAACGGGCAATAGCAGCCTCTTTATTCTTCATCGTTCCTTTATGAAATCGTTGCCAGATCAACTTGGAAGTCATATTTCCCATTTTTTTTGCGAATGGTGTAAATAGCTTTAGAAACTTAAACTGCCACATACTTTCGGTAAAATAAATGGTATCCATTGTGCTTTCATACCAAGCTTCCGGTCCACGAGGATGCAGAGTCAATATCACTTTTGCATCAGGGTATGCATCCAGCAATTCTCGCCATACGCAGCTCGCTGGATTATCCATAGTAGCCGTATAGTTCTCAAAGACTTTCTTCCATTCATGGTGCTTCCCGGATGGTGCATTCGCCACCTCATTCCAAAAATCGAGATGGGTTTTATTTGCTTTGTTTTCAATCACCTCAAACATATGGTAGCATGGATACCCCAACATTTCTAAAGCGGTTTTGGTTGATAATGTTCCGGTACGTCCAAAGCCTGCCCCAATAATTTTTAAGTTCATAATTTTCTGTTATTAAATTAGTTAGCGTTACATTGGAGCGTTCACATACTTAATAAAATATTGACTTGTTTTATTTCTTTTGATTTAAAAATTGATATATGTGGGATTTTTTAGGATGAAGTGAACGAGTTGAGATTACCCATTCACTCTATTTTATATTATGATATTTGTGAATGGTTTGCATTTGCATATCAGACA
>JBDSFP010000424.1:0-4169 GCA_039919415.1 Aquaticitalea sp.
AAAAAATCCAAAAAAGAAGGTATCATAAAAGACAATAAGCTTACCAAGGGTGCAAAAGTCACCGAAAATCTAACGACTACCACTCGAAATTATCTCATTAGCAAATACAAAAAAGACGGATTTTACAATGCCAGTGTTACCATAAACACTACGGAAGTAACCGACTCCATTGAAAAACGTCGCGTCAATATGAAAATTGATATCGACAAAGGAGAAAAAATAAAAATCAAGGACATCACCTTTAATGGCAACGAGCAAATTACGGACAAGAAGCTGCGCAAGGCCATGAAAAAAACCAAACAAAAGAATTTCATCCGTGTATTAAAACGTTCAAAATATGTGAAGGACGATTATAAGGAAGATTTGGTTTCTGTAATTGATAAATTCAAGGAAAATGGCTATAGGGATGCCCGGATCATTTCGGATTCAATTATAAAAAACAACGATAAAACCATTTCTATAAACATTAATGTAGAAGAAGGGGAAAAATACACATTTGGAAACATCATCTTTGTTGGCAACAGCGTTTTTACCGACAAACAATTGCACGCACTTTTGCGAATCAATGAAGGCGACACCTATAATGGTGTGGAGTTAAAGAAACGGATTGCCGATGACACAAAGCCGGATGCTCCAGATTTGACAAATCTATACCAAAATAATGGCTATCTGTTTTCAACCATCAATCCAGTAGAGACTAGTGCCGACGGCAATGTCATTGATATGGAAATCCGTATTTCGGAAGGAAAACCAGCTTATTTCAACAGTGTTACGGTGGTTGGAAACGATAAAACAAATGACCATGTAATTTACCGTGAACTTCGTACACGACCAGGCCAGTTATACAGTAAAGCCAATGTGGTTCGAACCATTCGGGAACTAGGGCAATTGGGCTTTTTTGATGCCCAGAAAATATCGCCGAATTTCAAAAATCCAAATCCAAACGATGGAACGCTTGATATGGAATATTCGGTTGTCGAGTCTGGTGCCAGCCAAATAGAATTGCAAGGTGGTTATGGTGGAGGTGGCTTCATAGGAACCCTTGGATTGTCGTTCAACAACTTCGCCATTAAGGATATCTTCAACGGCAAGGCTTACAAACCTGTCCCTTCTGGAGATGGTCAAAGTTTGGCTTTGAGATTGCAGGCAAGTAGATTTTACCAAACATATAGCTTCTCATTTTCAGAGCCTTGGTTGGGTGGGAAACGACCTGTTCAATTTTCGACATCTTTGTCGCATACCAAACAGTTTTTGTACAATCCAAGAACTCGGGATGCTGACAAAAGTAAACGTTTCAACATTACAGGTATTACCGTAGGTTTAGCAAGACGATTATCAGTTCCGGACGATTATTTTACTTTGTCACAGGCCTTAAGTTTTCAACATTACGATTTGAAAAATTACAATACTGGCCTGTTCACTTTTGGAAATGGTTATTCAAACAACCTTGCCTATACTGTTGGCTTGAGCAGGAATAGTACATTTAACGACCCTATTTATCCGGAAGGTGGTTCCAATTTTTCAGTGTCGGCCAAACTATCAATACCATATTCCTTGTTCAATAGCACAGATTATGAAGGTTTGAAAAACGAACGCGATGCTTTGGACCCAACGGATGCCGCAGACTTTAAACGTATTGGAGAAATCGATCAGGAACGCTATAAATGGTTGGAGTTTTATAAAATCAAAACCAAATTTGAATGGTACCAGAGCATCGTTAAAAAACTGGTGCTAAAATCGAGCTTGGAGTTTGGTTATCTTGGCGCTTATAACAATAATAGAGGTGTCATACCTTTTGAACGTTTCTTTGTAGGTGGTGATGGACTTGGTAATTATTCGCTAGATGGTAGGGAATCCATTGCCTTGAGAGGATATCCAAATCAATCCCTTTCATCACAGGATGGAGGTTCCATTTATAACAAATTCTCGTTGGAACTTCGCTATCCGATTACTCTAGAAGGTCAGGCAAAAATATTTGGTTTGGGCTTCTTGGAAGGTGGAAATTCCTTCGATAATTTTAGGGATTATAACCCTTTTGAACTTAAACGATCTGCTGGGCTTGGGTTACGTATATTCATGCCAGCATTCGGATTATTGGGAATTGATTTTGGTTATGGTTTCGACGCGCTACCTGGACAGACGGGTAAAAATGGTTGGGAAACCCATTTTATCATAGGACAGCAATTTTAAGTTTGGCACGATATTTTCTAATGATACTTTGTCGATTTAGCCGTGGTGTTAAAATTTTTTGAAAAATATTTCGTTAATTTGAAAAATATTAACTCTAAATGACGGCATCATGAATCTGAAAATTGTCATTTTGGAAATTTATACCGTACCAATAAATCATAAAATTACAAACAGATGATAAAATTCAAAGTTCTTTTTTTAATGATGACTATTGGTCTGTCTAGTTTGTTTACCAATGCACAGCGAGGCGTTAGGATCGGTTATATAGACACAGAGTATATCCTACAGAATGTTCCAGAATATCAAGACGCCACAATCCAATTGGATGGAAAGGTATTACAATGGAAAGCGGAAATTGAACAACGATTGAGCGCTGTGGATACCAAAAAAAAACAATTGAATAGTGAAAGCGTTTTGTTGACCAAAGAGCTTTATGACGAACGATTGGAAGACATTAACTTTGAGGAAGCCGAAATATTGGACTATCAACAAAAACGCTTTGGTCCAAACGGAGATTTGATGATTCAGAAAAAACAACTCATTCAACCCATTCAAGACCAAATATTTGCAGCCGTTCAAGAAATTGCTGGAAACAAGCAGTATGATTTCATCTTTGATAAATCTGCCGATGTTGTGATGCTTTATTCTGCAGAACGCTTTGACATCAGCGAATTGGTATTGCGAAGCATCACACGCTCCTCAAAACGCACACAGGCCCAAACCAAAGTCGAACGTAAAGCGGCAGAAAATGAAGACGTAGTTCCGGTCATTAATGAAGAATTGGATGAACGTGAAAAGGCCTTGGAAGAAAAAAAATCGGCTCGTGAAAAAACGGTTCAAGATCGTCAGGAAGTTCAACTAAAAATGCGCGATTCCTTAAAAGCCGCAACAGAAGCAAGACGCCAAAAAATATTGGACGATAGAATTAAAGCTAAAGCAGAACGCGATAGTACCAACAATAAGCCCGTTGATAGCACTGCAGCAAAAAGAGGAGAAGTCAAGTCAACGAATCCACCTTCTGAAACCGGAAAAACTGCCGCACAAACTGCGGAAGAAAAAAAACAACAGGAATTGAGTGAGCGCGAAAAACGCAAACAGGAACTGGAAGAGCGAAAAGCAAAAATTATTGCCGATCGCAAAAAAGCAAAAGAAGAACGTGAAGCACAGAATAAAAAGCAAGATTCTGTTCCCGATAATAACTAAAAACAATTAATAATAACAAGTAATTCAAATTTTAAAATGAGACAATTTAAAACACTTTTATTTGCAGCAATCCTATTTATTGGAGCAACCAGTTTTACTATGGCGCAAAGCAAAATTGCACATATCAATACCAATGAATTGATTGAAGCTATGCCTGAAATGAAAACTGCCAAAGCTGAATTGGATAAATTATCCAAGACTTATGAAGCTGAAATTCAAAAAATGGCCACAGAGTATCAAAACAAGATCAAGCAATATTCTGCAGAAGTTGATACCAAGACTGAAGAAGAAAATGCTAAAAGACAAGAAGAAGTTGGAACCATTGAACAAAGCATTCGTCAGTACCAAACCCAAGCACAAGAAGACATGCAAAAAAAACAAACTGACATGATGAAACCTTTGTTTGACAAAGCAAAAACAGCGATTCAAAAAGTAGGCAAAGCACAAGGCTTTCAATATGTATTGGATTCCACCCAAGGAAGTGGCGTATTATTGGCAGATGGTAAAGACCTGATGGCAGACGTTAAAAAAGAATTGGGTTTCTAATATTTCTTTAGCAAAAGCCATTTCAGCGAAGGCTGAAATCTCAATAAAATTTTAAACCAAGGCCGCTTTTAACAAGCGGCTTTTTTATTTTTGTATCCATGAGCATACATCCCATCGGTATTTTTGATTCAGGAATTGGAGGCACATCTATTTTTCAGGAAATACATGCCTTGCTACCTTTTGAAAACACGATGTATCTTGCCGATAGCCAAAACGCACCCTATGGCAAC
>JBDSFP010000432.1:0-8532 GCA_039919415.1 Aquaticitalea sp.
AATAAGGAGGTATTTGATGGCTTTTCCCAAAAAACGGCTCATCAAAGGGTCATGAGTTTTTTTTGAAATGCGTCTGCTGGTGAATTGACCAAGCCAGGTTGCGATGAGGGAACCCAAAACTACAATCAGTAGAGCAAGTCCAATCCCTGGCAATTGCGAAATAAGATTATTGTAAAAGGCGATGAAGGAGTCTGTGACTGTTTTGGTCTGTTCTTGCATAAGATTGAAAATAAATCAAATAAAAGCCCAAACTATTATCAATTTTATAATAATTTGGGCTTTTATGGTTAATGGTTTTATTTTAGGATTTTAAAA
The DNA here is from genome assembly GCA_039919415.1 of Aquaticitalea sp. Lineage (GTDB taxonomy): Bacteria > Bacteroidota > Bacteroidia > Flavobacteriales > Flavobacteriaceae > JBPOFM01. Next base: position 316 of record JBDSFP010000432.1, read on the forward strand.
ATGAAATCAGAATTTTATTCAATTCTTTAGTATGTGTGACATTCAATCCGTGAGGTGCACCTTTAATTACTTTATAGGTATTATTTTTAATTCCTTTTGCAGCTTGGTCGCCAGCTGTTTTGATAGGAACGATGTTGTCAGCATCACCGTGGACAATCAAAGTTGGAACCGTTACGTTTTTTAATTCCGGTCTAAAATCAGTTCCTGCCCAGCCCTTTGCAGTTTCGATGGTGGCATGTGGCGAGGCATACGATGCAATGGTCCAATCGTACTGTAATTGGGCCTTGCTCACTTTCTCTTTATTCTTATCATAATTGTAAAAGTTCTTATGAAAATCTTTTAAAAACCCAACTCTGTCAGTTTTCAAAGCATCCATAATTCCATTTAGATCCTTTTCGGGAACCCCATCTGGATTATCGGATTTTTTCTTTACCAAAGGAATAATCGAGCTAATTAAAGCAGCTTTCTTAATATTTTTACCGCCATAATCCGTGAAATAGCGAACTACTTCTCCGCCGCCCATAGAAAATCCTACGATGATGGCATCTTTTAGTTTCAATTGAGTAATCAGTTCATTAAGATCGGACGCAAGCGCGGAATAGTCATAAGATTCCCATGGAGCTGAAGAAACTCCAAATCCTCTTCTGTCATATGAGATACATCTAAATCCTGCTTCGACAATATCGGTTACCTGAGATTCCCAAGCGCGGTGGCTTAAGGGCCAGCCATGAATTAAAATTACGGGTTGTCCAGAGCCGTAATCTTGATAGTATAAATCAACACTTTGTTTTGAATTTTTATTTGTTATAAATGGCATATGGTATTTATTTTTTAGTGATTATTTATATTCTTGAAAGTTATCAATCTTCTTCGCTGTAGAGTTGGTTTTCTTCATTCTTAAGCTGTTTTTTATTACGGTCTTCAGGAAGTGTTCTTCCCGGAATATCTAAATCCTTCACTTCAAAATCTACAGGTCGTTGACGGTGTTTTAGTTGTTCATCATCGCCTCCATCCGAACGGAGATTTTCAGTTTTCTCCCCAAGTTCTTCTCTATCTTCTTTAGTGATTTCAGGATTGTAACTTTTGTTTTTTTTATCTTCTGTCATGTCAATTAAATTTTGAATTAATAATATTTGATGGTTGTTTTTGCAACCTTTGTAATATAGGTATTAAGAAAGTCATCAAATGTCGTAAACAAATTAAATCTTAATCCAATTGGGAAATGGTTTTGTTATTTCATAATTAAATAATTTTCTAAAATCAAAATTTTAAATCTAATCATCGATACCACAAATCGAAATGATTATTTTTTTGTTATTATCAATTGTTGATGTTAGGAGTGTAGATAAAATCTTTATATTTATACATAACATATTTTGTCCAAACAATATGTATCCGTTTCAATCCTAATATCGATAAATTTGTATTTAGCCATCATCCTTGTATTTGCCGTTGGATATCTCGCCATAGCGATAGAGCATAAAATCAATATCAACAAAACAGCTTCGGCATTATTAATAGGTGTTTTGTGTTGGGTTTTACTTATTTTGGGAAGGGCAACTTTGTTTCCAGCCATGGAATCGGAAGTAGCTGTTGATTTTTTGACCGAAGACCTGCTAACACATGTAGGCGAAATTTCAGAGATTTTATTCTTTCTTCTTGGTGCCATGACCATTGTGGAACTTATCGATGCCCACGAAGGATTTGCAATTATTACGGATCGTATCAAAATAACCAAAAGAAGCCATTTGCTATGGGTACTTTGCTTTATTACCTTCTTTCTTTCGGCGGCTTTGGACAACTTGACAACTGCTATCGTCATGGCTACCTTATTGCGAAAGATCATCAAGAACAAAGAAGATTTATGGCTGTTTGCCTCCATGGTCATCATTGCGGCAAATGCAGGTGGTGCTTGGTCGCCAATTGGCGATGTGACCACTATTATGCTCTGGATCGGAGGACAGATTACAGCTGCCAATATCATCTTCAAGGTATTTTTGCCAAGTTTAGTTTGTTTGGTGGTGCCTTTGATTATTTTAAGTTTCAAATTGAAAGGGAACATGGAACGGGTAGATGAAGACTCAGATGAAGACACTGTAACTTTCCTTAAACCTGTAACGAAATTTGAACGATCTTTGGTGTTTGGAGTTGGGATAGGAGTTTTATTATTGGTGCCGGTATTTAAAACGCTGACCCATTTGCCTCCGTTCATGGGTATTTTGTTAGGCTTGAGTCTGGTATGGATTCTTACAGAACTCATGCATTTGAGAAAAGAGGATGAACATAGAAAAGCCTTGTCCATTGTGAGCATCCTGCAACGTATCGACACGCCAAGTATTCTGTTCTTTCTTGGTATTTTAATGGCCGTGGCCGCATTGCAGACAGGTGGACATTTGCTGCAACTGTCTACCATGTTGGACAATACCTTTGATAGTCTATATGTTATCAACACCTTGATTGGAGTATTGTCTTCTGTGATTGACAACGTACCAATGGTGGCTGGTGCAATGGGAATGTATCCGATGTCGGTGTATCCAACGGACCACACGTTTTGGGAATTATTGGCCTATTGCGCTGGTACTGGTGGAAGTATCCTAATTATTGGATCGGCTGCCGGTGTTGCTATTATGGGAATCTTTAAAATTGATTTTATTTGGTATATGAAACGTATTTCATATTTGGCCATTCTTGGATATATCGCTGGCATTTTTACATATATGTTATTCAATTGAATTTTAGGTTCATTAAATAATCCGTAATTTTGCCTCTTTCCCATCCAAAAAAAATCAATCAATTGCAACGCAAAACTACGCTCATCATACTTGCCTTTTTCGCTATTTATGTCATTTGGGGTTCTACTTATCTCCTTAATAAAATTGCAGTTACTGAATTGCCACCCTTCATGCTTGCTTCCATACGTTTTATAACCGCTGGGATTCTCATTTTTATAATTGCGAAAGTATTGGGACTGCCACTTAAAGCCTCCATTCAACAACTTAAAAACACGGCCATTGCAGGCTTCTTGTTTTTGGCCTTTGGAAACGGTATTGTGGTCTGGGCTCTAAAATATGTGGACAGTGGTTTTGCAGCACTTGAAATTTCGGCGCAACCACTGGTGGTGTTGATTCTGATGCGTTTGTTTCAAGGTAAAAAAATCCAACCCATGTCCTTGGTTGGCGTGTTGTTGGGATTTATAGGTATCTATCTTTTGGTAAGCCAAAACCATATTGTCAATAAGGAAGGGTATATAATAGGGATGTTGATGATTTTTGTATGTATGGTAAGTTGGGCGGCTGGAAGCTTGTTTGTTGGCAAAGCGGATTTACCATCCAATTTCTTTATCAACACAGGCTACCAAATGCTGATGGGAGGAGCGATGCTACTTATTGCGAGTCTCTTATTTGGGGAAACCTGGTCTTCACCAATTGAATGGAGCGAAAAGGTACAATGGTCCATGAGTCTCCTTGTACTCTTTGGAAGCATCGTCGCGTTTACATCCTTTAATTATTTATTGCGGATTGTTTCACCTGAAAAAGTGGCAACCTCTACCTATGTCAACCCAATCATCGCGCTGATTTTGGGATGGTATTTTCTTAATGAGCAAATTACGACACAATCAATTGTAGCTGCGATTGTTCTGTTGACAGGAGTTTACTTTATCAATAGTAAACGAAAATTAGTTATCTTCAATCGGTTTTCGAAATAGGCTTCGAAAAGTTAAAATTACTTCAAACTCGAGCTAGTAATTTATAAAAAGATAGATTGATAGTGAAATTTATCAAAACAATTTTTTCTTTGGGTACATTTCATCGTCAAAATTTTACGTTCGTATGATTCCAAAACCATTCATCGTGTAATTTTAGCTTTCATGTGATTTATTATTCCCAAAGGTGTGTAGTTGATTAATTTTGAAATCATTAACAAACGCGCCTCTTATGAAAAACCTATCTACACTTTGCACTTTAGTCTTATTTATATCTTTCAATCAGACTATTTTCTCCCAGAAATCCGCTTCGATTACAGATGAAGTTCCTACCGATTATATGAATCGTAGTCCTATTTATGATTATGCAGACCGACATTTGAGCAATACAGATACGATTCCTGATTTTGAAACGAAACAGGACAAACTTTTGATTACAGGTACCATTTATGAAAATGATGGAACCACCCCGGCAAAAGATATTATCCTATACATCCAACAACCGGATGAAAATGGGGATTATGAAATAAAAAAAGAAAATGACAAGCGCTATGTAGTCAACCGAGGATGGATAAAAACGGATGCAGATGGTCGTTATACCTTCTATACGTTTGTGCCTGGAAGTTTTCTCCATAATAAGGAACTGAAACATATCCATCCAGTAATCAAGGAACCGGGAAAACCGGAATATGAATTGGACGCTTTCCTTTTTGATAATGATCCGTTCTTGAGTAAATCATGTAGAAAACGCATGGCAAAAAAAGGCATAGATTCTATTTTAAAGCTTGAGAAAAAAGAAGATTTATATGTGGCCAATAAAGATATTGTGCTTTCTAAAGAGATGCCGGCAAATCAATAATTAAAAGTATTTGTTTGTAAAGCTAAAAATCCCACTCTTGTGGGATTTTTAGGTTAACAATATCTTATAAATATATGTAAGATAAATCCTTATGAATATAATAGAAAGTTTCATTTATTCTTTATCTTTGAATAGAATCCTAACCATCTCATTCCATTATTTTGAAGAAATTTCGTCTTCTCCTTCTGGCTTTATCGTTAAGTTTTCATATGATAACGATGTCTCAAGAAACTTTTTCCAGTGAAGATGCACTTAAACAATACGAGGAAATTACAGAAACTATGTCCAAATCCTTTCCAGAGGATGACTTGAAGACTTATTCTCGTCAATCTTATTCCCAACAGGAATTGGAAACCTATTTATCCCAACATCTCCAACGCATGGATTTACTGCGGTTTATAAAAGGACATCACACCTTGAAATTGTATGCCTATCTTCATTCGGGAAATTGGTTTAAGATTATAGGATTTCCTAAAGAATCGATAAAGTCATATGAAAGTTTCTTTGATTATTACGAAAAATATCAAAAAGAATTGACTGCAACGGAACGTAAAAATTTTTTAGTGATGCGTTTTTTTGCGCATAGTGTATTAGCAGAGAACTACGCAGACGTTGGTAAATCGGAACTTGCTAGTAAACAGCATCTAGCGAACATGGCGTTTACAAAAGATCTTAACGACATTTATTATCCTTCAGCCATTAATAATTATGGACTGTTTCTATTCTGGCATAAAAAGGAACTCGATTCTGCATTGGTTTATTTTCAAAAAGCTTTTGATATTATAAGAGCTGAATTTCCTAACAATGTATTAACAGGAAGTATTCGAGATAATATAGCAGACATCTATGTGGAACAAAAAAATTATCTGAAGGCACAACCTTTATATGCTGAAAATTTTAAGTTTTATAATGAAGTTCTTGGTGAGCGATCACCAACAAAAGACTTTCCACGATTGATAAGCGCGGGTTCGCAATTGGTAGAGACGGATGTTCAATTAAATAGAATAGAGGAAGCACAAATAGCGTTTGGTGAATTAGAAAATATCATAAATACACAGCGTCAGATAAAACCGATTAGTCCTGAATCGCATTTGGAATATTTGCGAGCAAAAGAACAATTGCTTCACAAACAAAACAACAATGATGCAGCCTACACCACAGCAAAACATATAGAACGTTATTCCGATAGTCTTCACGACCTTACCTCAAAAACAGACAGGAATTGGCAATCAGAACTCAATGACATCACTGTGGATAGGATTGCACTAAACTTTAAAATTGACCAACTTCAAAAGGAAACTAAAATCAAAAGTCAACAATTAAAGTTATGGATTACAGGGTTGACATCGTCTGTATTTATCATTCTTCTATTATTCTTGTTTTTAAGCAGACATCAACATCTTATCAATTCGAAGAACAAACAGCTACTTGCGGAACAAAATTTAGAGAATAGTCTCCTAAAAGTGAATCAACTCAATTCAGAAATAAAATCCAAAGAACGTGATTTATCAGATTTTGCGATTAATTTGATCCAAAACCAAGAGTGGGCTACTGGTCTTGCAGGAAAAATGGAAGTTTATAAGACTTCTGACCAATCCAATCAAAAAGTAATTTTGAACGATTTAGAGCAGGTTATTAAAAACAAAATCACGTTTGATAAAGACACCACGCTATTTTTTCAACGTTTGGATAAGTTAAGTGATGCTTTTTACAGCCAATTAATGACAAATTATCCCAACTTGAGTAAAAATGAAATTCAACTTTGTTCACTGATTCGACTAAAAATGGATAGCCGTAGTATTGCTACCTTACAAAATATTACCAATGCCTCTTTAAATACGAGCCGTTATAGACTTCGCAAAAAGTTGGAGTTATCAGATGACGTCAATCTCGATGATTTTATTCAACAGTTATAATCATTCTTTTATAATACTTCCTAAAAATTAGCAAAAATCAAAGACATGTCTATCACTTGTCTATTGCTTGTTCATTATCTGTCTATTTGCAAATCAGCATATTACATTTATATTGACATAATTTAGTAGTAAGCTTAAAAATAAGTATCCTAAAAATGATAATTGCCAAAACACACATTAATTCTAACATTCTAAAAACACTCAACATGAAAACAATGCTAATGACTATCCTATTAATAGGATCAATTAAAGTGATGCACTCTCAATCCGACATGGCTTATGTGGAAGCTACTAATGTAACCCAAACGAAAAATCATTCAAATGGAATCATTAAGGAAGACCGTAAATACGAAAATGAGACAGCTTATTTAGCAGAAAAATCAAAAAAACTGCAACTTCAGGCACTCAACTATGACATCAAGAATGCCAATGTGTATGTACCAAATTTGGAGACGACGTATGCAGTTAACTTTACCGAAGGAATAAATAAGATTAACGCCATTTATGCTCAAGATGGCGCTCTCCTAAAATCTGAAGGATCCTTTGAAAATGTACGCGTCCCTTATAATATTGGGGTAAAATTAGCAAAAACCTATCCAGGATGGGAATTTCATAAAACATGGTGTTATAGTCATTATGAGATGGATAAAAATACCCAGATTATTTATAAACTACAACTCAAAAAGGGTAATAAAACCAAAATGATCACGATTAACCCAATTGATTATAGCTTGTAGTTTTCTGAAATAATAAACCAAAAGGTTTGTAATCCCTCAATGGCCTTATGCTATAGAGGGATTTTTTAATTATTTGATATTGGTAGTATTAAAATATCTGGATAATAATTAACCATCTATTAACAATTGATATTGGTTCTCAAAGTTTTAAAATTCGTAAATTTAGGATCAACTTAAAATATTATAAAATGAGTAACAATATTAAATCATATGGAGCAAAGTCTGCAACCGCCGATTTGGAACCAATGCACATAGAACGAAGAGACATAAAACCTTCAGACGTAAAAATTGAAATCACTTATTGTGGTGTGTGTCACAGCGATATCCATACGGCACGTAATGAATGGGGAAATTCGGTTTTCCCAGTAGTTCCTGGCCACGAAATTATTGGAAAAGTCGTCGAGGTAGGAAAAAAGGTTTCTGATTTTAAAAAAGGAGATTTGGTCGGCGTTGGCTGCTTGGTTGATTCTTGCCAAGAATGTGATTCCTGTAAAGACCACTTGGAACAATATTGCGAAAAAGGCTGGACAGGAACTTACAATAGTGAAGACAAACACCTCAAAGGAAATCAAACTTACGGCGGCTATTCAACCTCCATTGTTGTGGACAAGAAATTTGTGCTTCGTATTCCAGAAAATTTGGATGCAAAAGCCGTGGCACCTTTATTGTGTGCTGGGATTACCACTTGGTCGCCATTAAGCCATTGGAAAGTCAAAAAAGGAGATAAAGTAGGAGTCATTGGGTTAGGAGGATTAGGTCATATGGGAGTGAAATTTGCAAATGCACTTGGTGCTCATGTGGTAATGATTACTACATCACCAGAAAAGGCCAAAGATGCAAAAGAACTTGGCGCTCATGAAGTCTTGATTTCAAAAGAGGAAGATCAAATGGCAAAACATATGGGAAGTTTCGATTTTATATTGAATACAATTCCTGTTGGTCACGATTTGAACCCATATATTGGTTTGCTTAAGCGCGATGCCACTATGGTAATTGTTGGTG
>JBDSFP010000455.1:0-4244 GCA_039919415.1 Aquaticitalea sp.
GGCGCACAAACTCTTTGGACAATTGTTTCTGTGCCTCTCCGTTGTCCTGGCGTTCCTGATAGCCTTTGGAATAGAAATAACGAGAGGAATCCGGTGTGTGGATTTCATCAATTAAGACAATTTTTCCCTCTTTTGTTTTTCCAAATTCATATTTGGTATCCACCAAAATCAGACCTCTTTCTGCTGCGATTTCGGTGCCTCTTTGAAATAATTTTCGTGTGTAATCATCCAAATCCTCATAATCTACTTTAGAAACAATTTTACGTTTCAAAATATCCTCACGTGAAATATCTTCGTCATGGTCTCCCATTTCAGCTTTGGTGGCTGGCGTGATAATTGGCTTTGGAAACTTGTCGTTTTCCTTCATTCCTTCAGGCATGGCCACACCACATAAAATGCGTTTACCTGCTTTATATTCCCTCGCCGAGTGACCTGACAAATAACCTCGAATGACCATTTCCACTTTAAATGGTTCGCATAAATGACCAACAGCCACATTTGGATCCGGAACAGCCATCAACCAGTTCGGCACCAAATCTTCGGTTTGCTTCATGAACTTGGTCGCAATCTGATTGAGGATTTGCCCTTTGTATGGAATTCCCTTTGGCATCACCACATCAAAGGCACTCAAGCGGTCGGTTGCAACCATGACAAGCAAATCGTCATTAATATTATAGACTTCCCTAACCTTTCCTTTATAAAGGCTTTTTTGATTTGGGAAGTTAAAATTGGTGTCTGTTATTGTTTTTGCTTTTGCCACGAATACACGAATATTTTCTTTAATTGTTTTTTAGGGTATATGATTTTTGATTATGTCGTCTACGAACAGGTCTCGTACGGACAGGTTGCGACCTGTCCCTACAGATTATCATTCCTGATTTTCAATGCCCTTATACGCTTCAATGATTTTTCTAACCAACCTATGGCGAATCACATCCTTTTCATCCAACATGATGATGCCGACCCCTTCCACATTTTTCAGGATTAACAAAGCTTCCTTCAAACCGGAAATCGTGCGACGCGGCAAATCAACCTGGCCTGGATCGCCTGTCAAAAGAAACTTGGCGTTTTTACCCATACGCGTCAAGAACATTTTCATTTGGTTATGGGTCGTATTCTGACCTTCATCCAAAATTACAAAGGCATTGTCCAAAGTCCGTCCTCTCATAAAAGCCAACGGTGCGATTTGAATAGTGCCATTTTCAAGATATTGCACCAATTTTTCAGCAGGAATCATGTCACGTAAGGCATCGTACAAAGGTTGCATGTAGGGATCCAATTTTTCCTTTAAGTCTCCAGGTAAAAATCCAAGGTTTTCTCCAGCTTCCACCGCAGGACGGGTCAGGATAATCCGTTTGACTTCCTTGTTTTTGAGAGCTTGAACGGCGAGTGCGACTCCTGTATAAGTTTTTCCCGTTCCCGCAGGACCAATGGCAAACACCATATCATTCTGGCGCATACTTTCCACCAATCGACGTTGGTTGAGCGTTATTGCCTTAATCAATTTGCCTCCAACGCCATGAACAAGGACATCGCCACTTTGGTCAGAAGTGGTATAATCATCCTTGCTTTGGCTAGTCAAAACACGTTCAATCGTATTTTCATCCAGCTTGTTATATTTGCCATAATGTGTGGTGAGCATTTCCATACGTCGGTCAAATTCTTCAAGTAGGTCATCATCGCCGTAAGCCTTGATTTTGTTACCTCTGGCGACGATTTTTAGTTTGGGAAAGTATTTTTTTAGAAGTTCGATATTGACATTTTGTTCGCCAAAAAAGTCTATTGGTGCAATTTCTTCGAGTTCAATTATAAGTTCATTCAAAAGCTATGGGATTTATGGAATTATCTGTTTTGTTTTATTAGTTTTGTGCTGATGAATCAGCGACCATATTTTTCTAGTCATTATTACAAATCTAATGGAAAAAAACATACTTCACTGATCCCTTTAATTTAAAAATCAAATATTTTTCAACAATAAGAGTTTATTGAATTATCAACCAACCAATTTAGAAAAACCGCTTCATTTATTCATGGCAATCATTACATTAACCACTGATTTTGGCGAAAAGGATCACTTTGCGGGTGCCATTAAGGGTGCGATTTATAGTGAATCAGAAGATTTGAAAATTGTTGATATCTCACATTCGGTCCGACCTTTCAATATTCTTGAGGCAGCCTACATCATCCAGAACGCTTACATCAGTTTCCCCAAAGGGACCATTCATATTATTGGGATTGATTCCGAATTGAACCCGGAGAACAAGCACATTGCGATGAAGCTGGACGACCATTATTTTATTTGTGCCAATAATGGCATTATGAGTATGATCTGTGCAGAAATCGCACCAGATAAAATTGTTGAAATCAATATCCATGATAAAATTGAATCCAATTTTCCTGTCCTGGACGTGTTTGCAAAAGTCGCCTGCCATATTGCGCGTGGCGGCACTTTGGAGGTTGTGGGCAAAGTGATAGACACGTTGAAACCCATTAAAAACATGTTGCCGTTTGTGAACGATGACCAAACGCAAATCATCGGAAGTGTCATTTATATTGATAATTATGGAAACGTGATTACTAATATCCGACGTAAATTTTTTGAATCCATTCAAAAAGGAAGGGACTATGAAGTGTCGGCGAGAAGTTATAAATTCAAGGAAATCCATACCAAATACAGCGATATTGTTAATTTTGATCTTCCTGAGCAAGATCGCAATGCTGAAGGCAAAAAATTAGCATTGTTTAATTCATCCAAATACATGGAAATTGCAGTTTACAAGAGTGACAACGCAACGGTAGGAAGTGCTTCAACCTTATTGGGATTGGAATTGAGGGATACTGTGACGGTCAATTTTTTGAAGTAGACAATTGGGAGTCTTCAGTCGATAGTTTTGGAACTGGGTGAAATTGGAGTTTTATATTTTTGAAGTTGAAAATGAAGTTGAAAAATTACACAATATAGTTGACTGCCTACTGAAAACTGCCGACTGCAAACTAAAAAAAAATGTTCGTAAGAATTGTAAAAATGAGTTTTGAACCTTCAAAAATTGAGCAGTTTCTTGCTAATTTTGAAGCCAAGAAACAACAAATCCGTAATTTTGAAGGCTGCGAGTTTTTAGAACTCTATCGTGATAAGGAAACAAGCAATATTTTTTTTACCTATAGTTTTTGGAACAGTGAAGGAGATTTGGAAATTTACAGACAATCCGAATTGTTTCAGGAGGTTTGGGCGGAAACGAAACTGTTGTTCAATGGAAAGCCAGAAGCTTGGAGCGTTGATAAAATTTACAGTCTTGAGTAGGCAGTCGACAGTTTTAAAAGTTAAAATTAATATGTCATTGATAAAATCCGTAAAAATTCGTGCAATTAGTGTCAAAAAAATTTATTTGTAATTCTTATAAATGTTAGCTATACTCAAAAAAGAAATCAATTCCTTTTTCGCCTCTCCCATTGGCTACTTGGTGATCGCTGTATTTTTGCTTCTAAACGGTTTATTTTTATGGCTTTTTAAAGGGGATTTTAATATTCTGGACAATGGCTTTGCTGAGCTGTCATCATTTTTCCTTTTATCGCCTTGGATCCTGATTTTTTTGATTCCTGCAGTAACCATGCGGAGCTTTTCAGATGAAAAGAAACAAGGCACTATGGAATTGTTGCTAACTAAACCGATTTCAACATTACAGATTGTTCTAGGGAAATATTTTGGCGCCTTCATTCTCATTCTCATTGCCTTGGTGCCCACACTTTTATATGTCTTTACCGTTTCTAAATTGGGAGCAACCGAAGGTAATCTGGATGTTGGAAGCACCATGGGTTCTTATTTCGGGCTGCTATTTCTAGTTGCCGCTTATACTTCCATCGGCATTTTTTCCTCAACACTATCCGATAATCAGATAGTGGCGTTTATCATTGCCATATTTATATGTTTTTTCTTTTATTTTGGGTTTGAAGGACTTTCCAATTACAAGATTTTTGGCGATACATTGTATCTTGAAAAATTAGGAATGTCATACCACTTTCAAAGTATGGGTCGAGGAATTCTCGATACTCGTGATATGCTTTATTTTATTAGTATTACTGTATTTTTTATCATTCTGACCAAAATAAATATCCAAAAAAAATAAGATGATTCCTTCCATAACGCTGATTGTTTTTTTACTCATTGTTTTTGTGCTAGTGTTTATATTCGTCAATACCATTGACAAACGAAAATGGCTCACATTCATCATTACTGTCGTGGCAAC
>JBDSFP010000468.1:0-8785 GCA_039919415.1 Aquaticitalea sp.
AAAGGAGAAAAGCAAGTGAGCAGTACTGTGGGTCACACCTTAATGCACAACCATCCGTATGCACAGAACAGATTTCATCAAGCACATGATAACTTGGAAAAGTTGAAATCAATTTTGGAATCTGGTGATTTGGTTTCGTTTATTTCCTTAATAGAAAGCGAAGCCTTGACTCTTCATGCCATGATGATGACAAGTATGCCTTATTTTGTTTTGATGAAGCCAAACACCTTGGAAATCATCAACAAAATCTGGAAATTCCGACAAAAAACAGATTTGCACATTGGTTTTACTCTCGATGCTGGCGCCAATGTTCATGTATTGTTTCCTAAAAATGAAGCAACTAAAATATTGGAATTTGTTAAGAGTGAGTTGGTTGCACATTGTCAAAATGGACATTACATTCGCGACCAAATTGGCTTGGGGGCAAACCAAATCGAATAATAATACGTATCTTTGTTTACAAGTCACTGCCAACTAGGGACTGAAGACTGAACACTTTTATGAAGGGACCGCTATTTTACTCAAAAATCCTGCTCTTTGGAGAATATGGAATCATCAAGGATTCCAAAGGATTATCCATTCCATACAATTTTTATAATGGTGCTTTGAAAACCGACGGACTTCAGTCTGAAATAACAACCAAATCCAATAATAATCTTAAAAAATTTGTAGCACATCTTAAAACAATCAACTCAAAATTAGTGTCCTTTGATATGGAAGCTTTGGAAAATGATGTCAATGCAGGCATGTATTTTGACTCTTCAATTCCACAAGGATATGGCGTGGGAAGTAGTGGTGCTTTGGTTGCTGCGATTTATGACAAATATGCACAACATAAAATCACTATTTTAGAGAATTTAACTCGAGAAAAGTTGTTGAATTTAAAGACAATTTTTTCTGAAATGGAATCCTTTTTCCATGGAAAATCTTCTGGTTTGGATCCATTGAATAGTTATTTGAGCATTCCTATTCTTATCAATTCCAAAGATAATATTGAAGCCACAGGGATTCCTTCGCAAAAAGCGGATGGCAAAGGCGCCGTGTTTTTATTGGACAGTGGTACTATTGGAGAAACAGCTCCAATGGTTGGTATCTTTATGGAAAAAATGAAGCATGAAGGGTTCCGCAGAATGTTAAAAAATCAATTTACCAAACATACCGATGCTTGTGTGGAAGATTTCTTAAAAGGCGATGTCAAATCCCTTTTCAGTAATACTAAAAAATTGTCAAAAGTGGTTTTAAACCATTTTAAACCCATGATTCCACAAGAGTTTCACGATTTATGGAAAAAGGGAATCGATACTAATGATTATTACCTAAAACTTTGTGGCTCCGGTGGTGGTGGTTATATTTTAGGGTTCACGGAAGATATTGACAAAGCGAAAACCTCTCTTGCCAACTATAAATTAGAAGTTGTTTACAATTTTTAGTATTTTTCCGTTATAATTTTAAATATGGATATTCAATCTTCAAAAATAGCTTTGGTCAAAATGATTCTCAATATTGAGAATGCCGCTTTTATTGAAAAAATCAAAATCTTTGTTATGCATGAATCCATTGATTTTTGGAATGATTTGTCATTGGAAGAACAAAATGAAATCCATTTGGGAATCGAGCAATTGGATAATGGGAAACGCATTGCCTTTGAAGACGTTCTAATGAAAATATCCTGATGAACATCTATTTTTCGCCGTTGGCTGAAGAAAAATTGATAAAGCTAACCAAGTACCTTACTGAAAATTGGAGCATTAAAATAAAGGATGAATTTCTGGAAAAATTAAAATCCAAACTACTTCAAATATCCACTCATCCTGAAACCTGTCCAAAATCTTCTTTTCAAAACAATCTATTTAAAAGTATCGTAACAAAGCAAAACACTTTATATTACCGCTGGTTACGCGATAAAGCTGAAATAGAAATTATCACTATTTTTGATACAAGACAGCATCCAAATACCCTGAAAAGGGATTTAAAATAATCCAATCTATGTTAAATAGAAAACAAAAACATCTATTGTTAAAGTTTTTTAGCATGTTTTCTGTTGTTCGTGGTTATAACATCCTTATTATTGTCATTGCTCAATATTTGACTTCCATTTACATATTGGCACATAATAAACCATTACGTGAAGTGGTTTTGGATTTAAATTTGTTCATGTTGGTTTTGGCTTCGTCATCAACCATTGCAGCTGGTTACATTATCAATAATTTTTATGATTCCGAAAAGGATTTGATCAACCGTCCCAATAAATCGATGTTGGATAGATTGATAAGCCAAAATACAAAATTGTCATTTTATTTTGTCTTGAATTTTCTGGCTGTGGTCATGGCAAGTTATGTATCCTTCAATGCTGTTATTTTCTTTTCTGCCTACATTTTCGGTATTTGGTTTTACTCGCACAAACTCAAGAAATTGCCTTTCATTGGGAATCTAACTTCTGCAATCCTGACTATCACACCTTTTTTCGCTATTTTTATTTATTACAAAAATTTTGAGCATGTCATTTTCGTGCACGCCATGTTTTTGTTTCTGATTATTTCCATGCGTGAATTGACGAAGGATTTGGAAAACATAAAAGGAGATTTGGCACAAAACTATCATACGATTCCTGTGGTTTATGGAGAAAAAGTTTCGAAAATAATGTTGAGTATCTTGGCATTTTTGACCTTGATTCCAACATTACTTTTAGTCGATTATTTTCATGTTGGTCACATGAACTATTTCTTTTATTTGAGTGCTCTATTGCTATTGATTTTCATTATTTTTTTGTGGAAATCGAGAACAAAAACACATTATCTCATCTTGCACAATATTCTTAAATTTATTATTGTGGCGGGCGTATTTTGTATTGTGCTGATTAACGTGAACGTCGTTTTAAACAGAATCTGATGAATAATTTACTCAAAGTTGCCTTAGCTCAAATTTCGCCTATATGGTTAAATAAAATGGACACATTAAAAAAAGTTGAGAGTGCAATCATTGAAGCGTCCGAAGAAAAATGCGAATTGATTGTATTCGGTGAGGGTTTGGTGCCTGGTTATCCTTTCTGGCTGGCACTCACAGAAGGAGCTTCTTGGGATACCAAAGTCAACAAGGAATTACATGCCCACTACGTTCGAAATTCTGTTCAGATTGAAAAAGGCGACTTAAACACTGTTTGTGAACTTTCAAAAAAGTATAAAATTGCTATTTATCTTGGCATTATAGAACGTGCTAAAAATAGAGGTAATCACAGTATTTATGCATCATTGGTTTATATCAATCCAAAAGGCAAAATCAAATCCGTTCATAGAAAATTGCAACCAACTTATGATGAACGATTGACATGGGCTCCCGGAGATGGGCATGGATTGCAAGTACACCCATTGAAAGAATTTAACCTTGGAGGCTTGAACTGTTGGGAAAATTGGATGCCATTGCCGAGAACCGCATTATACGGTTTAGGGGAAAATTTGCATATTGCGGTTTGGCCTGGAAGCGACTACAATACCAAAGACATTACTCGTTTTATCGCAAGGGAATCCCGAAGTTTTGTGATTTCTGTATCAAGTTTAATGAACAAAAGTGATTTCCCAAAAGAAACACCACATCTTGATAAAATACTTGAAAAAGCTCCAGACACTCTTGCCAATGGAGGAAGCTGTATCGCAGGACCTGATGGCGAATGGATTATTGAGCCAATCATCAATAAAGAAGGTTTAATCATCGAAACACTTGACTTTAATAGAGTTTTGGAAGAACGTCAAAACTTTGACCCAGTTGGACATTACTCACGTCCGGATGTGACAAAATTGATAATTAATAGGGAGAGACAATCTACAGTTGAGTTTGTAAATAATAAAAGTGAAATGTCAAATAACACCGCTTAAAATTCCACTCCTGTAAAATTTGAAATTTGGAATTTAAAAAAATTCGGTGTATTAGCGACCAATCCTTTCTGTATCTTTGCAAAAATTTAAAAACGCAATGACCAGACATCAAGACAGCAGCGGAAAAGGAAAATCTTCAGGCAGAGCACAAGGCAAGGCACGCAACACGACTTCGGGAAGAGGCAAGGGGAATGAGAAAAACAAAAGCTATGTGAGAGGTAATGCACCCTTGAAAAAACATCCAACCTCCCATGATAAATCTCAAATAGAGAAAAAAACAACTGTCAAAAAATCAAATCCGGATGAGATTCGGTTGAACAAATATATTGCCAATTCCGGAATGTGCTCTCGTCGTGATGCGGATATGCACATTGCGACAGGAAGCGTGACTGTTAATGGCAAAATCATTACCGAAATGGGCTATCAAGTGAAGCTCGATGATGAGGTCAAATTTGATGGAGCGCGGATTACTCCAGAAAAGAAAACCTACGTATTGTTGAACAAACCAAAGGGTTTTGCCACTACCACAAGTGAAGGGAAAGGAAGAACGGTTATGGATTTGGTAGCCAACGCAACCTCTGCACGTATCAAACCAATAGGCCGTTTAGGGCGTAATTCGTTGGGATTGATTTTGTTTACCAATGATGATGCCTTGGAAAATAAATTCAAGAATTCCAAAAAAGGGGTGCCACGTTTGTTTCAAATCGAGTTGAACAAAAACCTAAAATTGGAGGATCTTAAACAAATACAGATGGGTCTCAAGATTGAAGGAAAGGCCATCAACGTTGAGGAAATCAGTTATGTTGATGGAGAAACCAAAAATCAAATCGGTCTAAAAATCAAGAACACTGGCAACTCCATCATCCGAACTATTTTTGACCATTTAAAATATGAAATCGTAAAATTGGATTGCGTTGCAATTGCAGGCCTGACTAAAAAGGATTTACCTCGAGGCCATTGGAAAAATTTGACTGCACAGGAAATCAGCACTCTTAAGATGCTTCCTTAAGGCTTAATGATCAAGGTTCAAGGTTCAAGGTTTCTTGTTTTCGAGTTCTGTAAAACCTTTAGTTGGAATTTGTTGTTTTTGATATTTAATTTTTCGTCATCGTTAATGGTCAATAGTCAATCGTTAATCTGAATTCATCGAAGCACTTCAAATACACCTATTTTAAAACTTTCAAGGATTTCTCCGATTCCGTCTTGTTTTTTAAAAATTTTATACGTCTTTTGTAATTCATTCAGCTGAACAATTGAAATATGTTTTGTTTGGGCTTTTGGATTTTAAGAAGTCATTTTCAAAAGCAACTTATAAGATAAGTTACCAAATTTTAAAGCTCGCTTCTAATTTTAAAATATCTGAAAACAAATACGTTATAATAGTGTCTGTTCCTTCGCACCAACAACTTCAATTATGATTTTCATTATTTATAAAGAATTTATTGCTCTAATTGATTTTTTTTTCAGAATTTTAAACCTTAACAAGACATAATGAATACAAAATATATTGATCTCATCAATCAAACCTTTTATTTTCCCCAAGATGAATTCAAATTGGAAGACAGGCACCTCCAATTCCATGACATTGATCTGATGCAATTGGTGGAAGATTACGGAACTCCTTTGAAATTTACCTACCTACCTCAAATATCCAACAATATCAACCGTGCAAAAGGTTGGTTTTCAAAAGCCATTAAGAAGCACAAGTATAAAGGCAAATATCATTATTGCTATTGCACCAAAAGTTCTCATTTCAAACATGTACTGAACGAAGCTTTAAAAAACGATATCCATATAGAAACATCGTCGGCCTTTGACATCGATATCATCGAGAAAATGAAAGATGAAGGCAAGATAACCGATAAGACTTATGTTTTGTGCAATGGTTTTAAACGTGATCAATACATTACCAACATTGCGCGATTAATCAACAATGGGCATAAAAACTGCATTCCAATTATTGATAATTATGAGGAAATCGATTTGTTGTCACAAGTAATCAAGGGGAAAATCAATATTGGTGTCAGAATCGCTTCGGAAGAAGAACCAAAATTTGAATTTTATACGTCTAGGTTGGGAATAGGTTATAAGAACATTCTCCCTTTTTACAGAAGCCAGATTAAGGACAACAAGAGAGTAAAGCTCAAAATGTTGCACTTTTTCATCAATACTGGTATTCGTGACAATGCCTATTATTGGAATGAATTATCCAAATGCTTGAAAGTGTATACGAGTTTAAAACATATCTGTCCATCCTTGGATAGTCTGAACATTGGTGGTGGATTTCCGATTAAAAATTCGTTGGCATTTGATTATGATTATGAATATATGGTAGAAGAAATCATTAATCAGATTAAATTATTTTGTGAGCAGGAAGAAGTCGATGTGCCAAATATATTCACGGAGTTTGGAAGTTTTACAGTCGGCGAAAGTGGGGGTGCGATTTATGAAGTACTCTACCAAAAACAACAGAATGACCGGGAAAAGTGGAACATGATCAATTCATCATTCATTACCACTTTGCCAGATACTTGGGCAATCAACAAACGTTTTATCATGTTGCCAATCAACCGTTGGTACGATAGCTATGAACGTGTTTTACTTGGTGGACTCACTTGCGACAGTGACGATTATTACAACAGCGAACAGCACATGAATGCTATCTACCTTCCAAAGTACAATAAAGAAAAACCTTTGTATCTTGGCTTTTTTAATACAGGAGCATATCAGGAGACCATTGGCGGATTTGGGGGATTACAACATTGTTTAATACCTTCGCCGAAACATATATTAATTGACAAAGACGAAAACGGTGAATTAACAACCATATTATTTAGTGAACAACAAAAAAGTGAAGACTTACTTAAAATTTTAGGTTACAATGAACAATAACATAACGTATGCAGGAATAGACGAAGAGTATTCCAAACTGGAAACAGCTAAAATAGTATTGATCCCTGTGCCCTATGATGGCACTAGTACCTGGCAAAAAGGAGCAGATAAGGGTCCAAAAGCATTTTTGGATGCATCCGAAAATATGGAACTTTACGACATCGAAACACGAACGGAGGTTTATAAACAAGGTGTTTATTTGGCCGATGCGGTCACAGAAAATTCCTCTCCGGAAAAAATGGTAGATGAAGTGCATCAAACAGTTAAAAAATACATCAAACGCAATAAATTTGTTACGGCCTTCGGTGGCGAACATTCCATTTCCATTGGCACGATCCGCGCCTTCAATGAATGTTTTGATAATCTTACTGTACTTCAAATTGATGCACACGCCGATTTGCGCAAGGAATATCAAGGCACCAAATGCAATCACGCTTGTGCAGTTTATGAGGCAAGCCAACATACCAATTTGATCCAAGTCGGTATCCGAAGCATGGATGTTAGAGAAACTACTGTGATGGACGAAGAAAAAACATACTTCGCCCACGATATGGTGAATGATGAATTTTGGATGGATAGCGCCATCGATCAAATGACAGACAACGTCTTTATTACAATTGATTTGGATGCTTTCGATCCATCCATCATGCCATCTACAGGAACTCCTGAACCTGGTGGTTTGTTATGGTATGAAACTTTGGATTTCTTAAGAAAGGTTTTTGAGGAAAAAAATGTGGTTGGTTTTGATATTGTGGAACTATGCCCTGATCCAGCTGAAAAATCTTCCGATTTCTTAGCTGCCAAATTATATTATAAAATGTTAAGCTATAAATTTTTGGATGATAATATAGAGGATTGTTACGAGAGTAACTTTAAGGAATCAGGCACATCTACAAGCAAACAATCAAAATTCGACGATGATGACGAAAACTAAAGGAGCAATTACCAATTTTATTGAAAAATATTATTTGCACTTCAATGCCGCAGCGCTAGTTGACGCTGCTAAAGGCTACGAAGCACAGTTGGCGAAAGGCTCAAAAATGTTGGTGTCTTTGGCAGGCGCGATGAGTACAGCGGAAATCGGAAAGATATTCGCCGAAATCATCCGTCAGGATAAAGTTCAGATTATTTCCTGTACTGGAGCCAATCTTGAGGAAGACATCATGAACCTTGTTGCACATTCACATTACAAACGAGTGCCAAATTATCGCGATCTCACACCTCAGGATGAATGGGATTTGTTGGAAAAGGGCTTGAATCGTGTCACAGATACCTGTATTCCCGAAGAAGAGGCGTTTAGACGTTTGCAAAAGCACATATACAAAATCTGGAAGGATGCCGAAATCAACGGAGAACGGTTTTTTCCTCACGAGTTTATGTATAAAATGTTATTGAGCGGCGTTCTTGAAGAACACTATGAAATAGACATAAAAAATTCATGGATGTTTGCAGCAGCAGAGAAAAATTTGCCTATAATTGTACCAGGTTGGGAAGACAGTACCATGGGAAACATCTTCGCAAGCTACGTTCTTAAAGGAGAATTGAAAGCCAGCACCATGAAATCCGGGATTGAGTATATGACATTTTTGGCTGATTGGTACACCGACAATTCTAAAAACGGGATTGGTTTCTTTCAGATTGGAGGAGGTATTGCAGGCGATTTCCCAATTTGTGTAGTGCCGATGTTGTATCAGGATATGGAACGTCCCGATACGCCGTTCTGGAGTTACTTTTGCCAAATCAGTGATTCCACAACCAGTTATGGGTCTTATTCAGGCGCCGTTCCAAACGAGAAGATTACTTGGGGAAAATTGGATATCGATACACCAAAATTTATAATAGAAAGTGATGCCACCATAGTTGCGCCACTTATTTTTGCCTACCTATTAGACATGTAATTTATGAGTAACAAAAGAGACAATTTAAAGCGCGTCATTGTCGATTTCAAAAAATTGACACCCGAAATCCTGTCATTGTTAGTGGCAAAATATCCCGATGGATATGATGACGAAAATATCATCACA
>JBDSFP010000474.1:0-8938 GCA_039919415.1 Aquaticitalea sp.
AAAGTATCTAGAGACGGAGACAAGGTAAAAATGGAAACCGACGATAAAAAGGTAAAAATCAAAACAGATGATAATGGCGACGTCCATATCAAGGAAAAAGATAAAACAGACGACAATTAAATTTAAATATACGGCTCTCTCGGGAGCCGTTTTTTATTTTATCAATTGTTCGTAAGAAAGAATAGTGTTAAAACCTTTCGATTTAAAATATTCAGAAGGGTTTTCTTCTGAGGCCACCAACACAAAATCGCCTCCCCATGCACCTAGGCTTTTGATACTTCCTTTGAAATCTGCAAATAATAGTTCCTTGATGGGTTGCTGTTTTATGATTTTTGAAATGATATGCTCGTGCGCATCCATTAATTTCTGAAAATCATTCAAATTGCTACAATAAATAAGTTCTATAGTGATTTGATTGATATCCGAAATTTCTTTGGAAATATCAGTTTTATTCGACTTGTAATGTGCAATCCCGTTGCGACTATTTTGCTTTTTATTGAGATATAAAAAATATAAGTCGTTTTTAAATGTCGGATTGAAAGCTACTTCCTTAATTTCTGGGGCTCCAGATTTTAATTGGTAGGTGATTGGAAAATCATGTTGCGCACAAGCAATATCATAACCACTTCCACCGAATGTTTTTGAAAGTAATTCAAATGCGTTTACATCGGCCCAATTCGCAATGTTATTGATTAAGGTGGAAGAGGTCCCAAGTCCCCAATTTTTTGGAAAATCCATTTTTGAAACAATCTGAAATCCATTTTTTCCAACTAGAAATTGTGGATTGATTTTTTTTGCTTCCTTTAAAATTTGAGTGAGCCGATCCCAAATTTCATCACCTGATTTTGAAGAATTGGATAAAATTTCTGCAATTAAAAATTCAGCTTCAAACCAAACCGTTCCATTTTCATCCAGACTTTTCCAATTGATTTTTGGCTCTTCAATCAATTCCACTTTTAATGATTGTCCCAAATTCGTAGGTATACCAAGTGAAAGCGCCCCATCAAGCACCACATATTCTCCTGTGAGCAGTAATTTTCCGTTACTGTAAAAAGTTTTATGTTCAGGGTTCAAAATTTAAAGTTTAAAGTTTTGATTTGAATGTTTTTTGGAATTTGGTGCTCTATAATTGGATTTGGACTTTCGTTAATCGTTAATCGCCAATTGGAATTTGGTACTTGATAATTGGAATTTGAACTTTCCTTAATTCTTAATTTTTAATTCTTAATTCGAGTAGTACTTCCTCCACCGCATGGTGTGTCACTATATTTGACTTGAAATGTTCCACAATTTTCGATTTTTCGTTCTCAGTGGCATTCAACTGATTCAACATGTTCATCAAGTGCATTTTCATGTGTCCTTCTTGGATTCCTGTAGTTGTCAACGAACGCAAGGCTGCAAAATTCTGTGCCAAACCCGCCACAGCGACGATTTGCATCAATTCTTTGGCTGTTGGTTTTTGCAGCATTTCCAATGCTAATTTTACCAAAGGATGCAAGCTCGTTAAGCCGCCAACGGTTCCGAGTGCCAAAGGGATTTCCATCCAAAATTTGAAAACCCCTTCCTTAATTTCGGCTTGCGTCAAACTACTATAACTTCCGTTTCGGGCAGCATAGGCATGAACTCCAGCTTCCACCGCTCTAAAATCATTGCCTGTTGCCAACACCACCGCATCGATACCGTTCATTATGCCTTTGTTGTGAGTCACTGCTCTATATGGTTCAATTTCAGCAATCTTAACTGCTTGTATGAATTTTGATGCAAATTCTTGTGGAGAAATCGTTTTATCATCCTTCAAGTCTTCAACCTTACAGCTCACTTCGGCTCTGACCAAACAATTCGGCACATAATTGGACAAAATGCTCATCACGATTTGAATGTGTTTTTCTTTCTCAGAAAATCCATCAAAACGTTCGGCCTCATTTTTTAAGGTTTTTGCAAATTGCTCCAAACACGAATTGATGAAATTGGCGCCCATGGCATCTAAAGTTTCAAATGTTGCATGAAGCTGATAATAATCTGCCAATTTATCTGTTTTGTCAATCAACTGAATATCCAAAATGCCACCACCACGTTTTTGCATGCTTCCTGTGATAGATTCTGTGTCGGCAAATAACTTCGGTTTTACAACTTCAAAAAAGCGTTTCAGCTTTTCGACTTCGCCATCATACATAAAGTGCACTTGTCCGATTTTGGTGGTTGAAATAACTTCGGCCTTAAATCCGCCTCTGTTCAACCAAAATTTTGCAGCTTTACTCGCTGCAGCCACCACGGAACTTTCCTCGATAGCCATTGGGATAGTGTATAGTTTTCCATTGATGAGGAAATTGGGTGCCACGCCAAATGGCAAATAATAATTCGTAATCGTATTCTCTATGAATTCATCATGCAATTGCTGGAGTTTTTCGTCGTGGTTCCAGTATTGTTTTAGAAGTTTTTTGGCATTTTCCGTATCGGAAAAATAAGTGTCCACTAGCCAATCTATTTTTTTGGATTTGGACAATTTGGAAAAGCCAGCAATTGGTTTTATCATGGAATGTGGTATCAGATTACAAAGATACTACCTTGATTCAAATAGTGTGCGACAAATCCCAAGATTGCCGATTTAACTACGAATAGTTAGTGATTTTGCATTATTTTTAGTAAACTTGACAATAGTTTGTCAAAAAAAAATTCCCTTATGAAATTTTTAAAAATTACCCTCCTAATTTGTTTAATGGTAACTGGTTTTATATCAGCCCAAAATAAAGAAATCACACTCGAAAAAATATGGAATGGAACCTTCAGGACACAAGGTATGCAGTCTTTACATTCCATGAACAATGGCAAGCAATATTCTGTGCTGAATTATGACAATGGCAACACCTCCTTAGATATTTACGACTACAAAACCTTGGAAAAAGTAAAGACTTTGGTGAGCGCTTCCAACTTAAAGGATATAAAAAGTTTTTCTGACTATACCTTTAGCGATGATGAGAGCAAAGTCATTTTGGCAACGGATGTGGAATCGATTTTCCGTCGCTCCACATTGGGGATTTTCTATGTTTTTGATACCAAAACCAATTCCGTCATCAAGATTTCGGAGGAAAAAATCCAGGAACCAATGGTGTCTCCCAATGGAACTAAAGTTGCATATGGTTTGAATAACAATCTGTATGTGATGGATTTGGCATCAACCCAAACGTCACAAATCACATCTGACGGCGAAAAGAACAAAATAATCAATGGCATTACCGATTGGGTCTATGAAGAGGAATTCAGTTTTGTCCGAGCCTTTCAATGGAATGCCGATGGCTCTAAAATTGCGTTTATAAGATTTGATGAAACCAATGTGCCCGAATTTTCCATGGACATTTATGGAAAAAATCTCTATCCAGAACAAGAGACCTTCAAATATCCAAAAGCAGGAGAACCCAATTCTTTGGTGTCACTTCATATTTATGATATCGCTTCAAAAAAAGTAAGCGATGTCAAAGTGACGAAAGATTACAATGATTTTTATATTCCAAGGATTAAATGGACCAATGATGCTGACGTATTGAGTGCCCAATTTCTTAATAGACATCAAAACCAGTTGGATGTATGGCTGATTGATGCCAACAAAATGACTTCTAATCTTGTTCTGGAAGAAACCGACAAAGCCTATGTTGATGTCACCGATAATTTGACTTTTTTAAAAGATAACAGCTTTATCTGGACGAGTGAAAAGGACGGCTATAACCATATCTATCATTATTCCAAAGATGGCAAACTCATTCAACAAGTTACGAAAGGCCCTTGGGAAGTGACCAATTATTATGGTTATGATGAAAAAAACAATACCATTTTTTATCAATCGGTGGAAAATGGGTCCATCAATAGAGATGTTTATTCTATTTCTCTGGAAGGAAAAAGCAAAACACGATTAACAAAAAGTACAGGTACAAATGATTCTGATTTTAGCGCCGATTTTACCTATTTTATCAATACATTCTCAAGTGCCACAACGCCTCCAGAATACACATTGAATGATTCTAAAAGTGGAAATGTCATCAAAACCATTGTTGATAATGACGCACTTTCCCAAAAGTTATTGGACTATAAAACATCCAGTAAAGAATTTTCAACCATCAAAGTCAATGGCAATGATTTGAACATGTGGATGATTAAACCTGCTGATTTTGATTCTACAAAAATCTATCCGTTGTTTATGTTTCAATATTCAGGTCCTGGTTCACAACAGGTTGCCAACCAATGGAATGCGTCCAATGATTATTGGTACCAAATGCTAGCACAACAAGGGTATATCATTGCCTGTGTTGATGGCAGAGGTACGGGTTTTAAAGGAGCCGACTTTAAAAAATTGACCCAAAATGAATTAGGAAAATATGAGGTCGAAGACCAAATAGATGCTGCAAAGGAATTGGGAGATTTGCCCTATATCGACAAAAGCCGAATCGGAATTTGGGGTTGGAGCTATGGTGGATTTATGAGCAGTAATGCACTTTTCAAAGGCAATGACGTGTTCAAAATGGCCATTGCAGTCGCTCCTGTTACCAGTTGGAGATTTTACGATTCCGTTTATACTGAACGTTATATGATGACACCTCAGGAAAATGCCAGCGGTTATGATGATAATTCGCCTATCAATCATGTCAATGGTCTAAAAGGGAATTATTTGTTGATTCATGGTTCAGGGGATGACAATGTTCATGTTCAGAACAGCTTACGTATGATTGATGCGTTGATTCAAGCCAACAAGCAATTTGAATGGATGATCTATCCAGATAAAAACCATGGAATTTATGGAGGCAACACGAGACTTCATTTATATACAAAAATGACCAATTTTATCCATAGCACCTTGGGTGATAAAATTGATGTTTCAAAAGAAGAAAAGATGGATTCATCAACTATTAAAGGATAAACAAACTAACTAAAATTAACACTTATGTCAGCATTAACAGCAAAACCAATGAAGCAAAGAGAACTTTGGGGTCATCCTATGGGTTTGTACATTTTATTCTTCACCGAGATGTGGGAACGTTTTTCCTATTATGGCATGCGAGCAATACTTGTTCTTTATCTTGTTGCAGAGACAAGTGGTGATAACGTTGGATTGGGCTGGAGTAATGGTGAAGCCTTGGCTTTGTATGGTTGGTACACTATGTTGGTTTATGTCGCATCTATTCCAGGGGGTTGGATTGCAGATAAGTTTTTGGGTCAAAAAAAATCGGTTTTAATTGGTGGAATTCTTTTAGTAGCAGGCCATAGTATATTATCAATTGAACACATGTGGGCATTTTATTCAGGTCTCGGTCTTATTATAGCGGGAGTTGGTATGTTAAAACCCAACATTTCAACCATGGTTGGAGGCTTGTACAGACCTGGAGACATTAGACGGGATAAAGGTTTTACCATTTTTTATATTGGGATTAATGTGGGAGCTTTCCTTGCCGGTATAATTGTAGGATATGTGGGTGAAGTCTATGGATGGCATTATGGTTTTGGACTTGCTGCCATTGGAATGGCTTTAGGACTTATCCAATATATGGCTGGTCAGAAATATTTAAAATATGTTGGCAATAATACCAGTACTTCTGAAAATGAAGAAGAAAGAGCAGCCATGAATCGGCCATTGACTAAAGTGGAAAACGATAGATTGATTGTACTTTTAATTTCCTTTTTTTTGGTAATTGTGTTTTGGGGAGCTTTTGAACAAGCCGGTGGATTAATGAACCTCTATACTTCTGAAAAAACCAATAGAATGCTTATGGACTGGGAAGTTCCTGCTTCATGGTTTCAATCTCTCAATTCGTTGTTCATTATAATTTTAGGAACAACTGTGGCAGCTTTTTGGGCGAGAAGAAAATTGAAGGGAAAGGTTTCCACCTCATTATTTAAAATGTGTTTGGGACTTATCATTATGGGGATGGGCTTCTTTTTCATGACGGGTGCTACTGCGCAATTCAACAGCGAAGGTTCCTCAGCAATGTATTGGTTGGTACTGGCCTATTTATTCCATACAGTTGGCGAATTGTGTCTATCTCCAGTGGCCCTGTCATATATTACTAAGTTGGCACCCTTAAAATATGCGTCTCTCATGATGGGAGTTTATTTTGCAATGACAGGTTTTGGAAATAAACTTGCAGGCCTACTTGGGGAATCAGCGTCTTCTTTAGGAGAATATACTGTTTTTACGGGAATTGCAATTTTCTGTATCGTTTTTGGATTATTAGTGTTATTGGTAAGAAAGAAATTGGAAACGCTGACTCATGGAGCTGAAGATAATGAACGAGAGATAATGGAACAGGAAAATTATGAGTTGGCTAATCCAGATATCAATTAAAAAATAATCATGGCAAATAACTCCACCGACCAATTTTTCCACAATCCGGTAATCGGTCATCCTGCTGGTCTTTTTGTACTGTTTTTTACCGAAATGTGGGAACGTTTCTCCTATTATGGAATGCGGGCGCTTTTAGTTCTTTTCTTGACATCCTCCTTATTCGATGAAGGTTGGGCTTGGCCGAGAGAACATGCATTGGCACTATACGGAACGTATACTTCATTGGTCTACCTTACCCCAATTTTGGGCGGACATATTGCCGATAAGATAATTGGTTATAGAAAAGCAGTGGTTATTGGAGCACTGATCATGACTTTGGGGCATGCTGCAATGGCCATTGAAACACATTTATCACTTTACATAGGATTGTTTTTATTGATTGTTGGTAACGGGTTTTTTAAACCAACAATGACATCCATTATCTCTCAAATGTATGAGAATCATTGCCATAAAAAGGATGGGGCATTTACCATTTACTATATGGGAGTTAATGCTGGGGCTTTTTTAGGAATTCTACTCTGTGGCTATCTTGGTGAAGAATGGGGCTGGAACTGGGGTTTCGGTTTGGCTGGTGTGTTTATGTTTTTTGGAATGTTGCAATTTTATTTTACTGAAGGTATTTTTGGTCATATCGGTCTCAAGCCAAATATGGAAACTGATAAAGCATTTATTGAAACTGAAGCTGATAAATTAAATCCGTTCCTTACAATAGATAAAATTTTAATTGTTTTAAGTGCCTTGATAGGTCTCGTTTGGATTATCAATGATCCAGTATCTAAAATTAGAGGTTACGATCTTTTTAATTTTACTGTTGGCTCCATGTCGGGCTCAACTTTAGCAATTCTCTTTGCACTTGGCTTGTTTATTATTTTGCTTGTTTCAAGAATTGTAAGATATGCTCCTGTAGTCCGTGATAAAATGATTGCAGTTTCTATTTTTGCATTTTTTACTATTTTCTTTTGGGCTGCATTTGAACAGGCAGGTGGTTCTATGACTATTTTTGCGGATGCCTATACCGATAGAGTTTTGGAAGGTAGTTCAGCAAATATTTTTAGGATTGCAAATACCCTAATTACTATTATTCCTTTGGGCGTTATTACTTGGGTGCTGTGGAAATTATTTCAGCAGACATTTAAAAAATATGCATTGGGCAATGTTTTTCTTGGGACAAGTTTTGTCATAATTTGGGCTTTGGTCATCACAATGCTTTACCAACAATATTCAGACGAATCTCCAGAAGTGCCAGCATCTTGGTTCAGTGTTTTGAATTCGCTGTTCATCATTATTTTTGCGCCAATGTTTTCCAAGCTTTGGGAAAGTAAATACAATCCTAGTGCTGCTGTGAAATATGGGTTGGGTTTGATTTTACTTGGTGTGGGATTTTTGGCATTGGCCTATGGCTCTGCTGACATTCCCCAAGGCGCAAAATTTGCTGCCGTAAGTATGTTATGGTTGGTATTGGCCTATTTTTTCCACACGATGGGAGAATTATGTCTTTCACCTGTAGGCTTATCTTACGTAAGCAAATTGGTGCCTGCCAGAATGATTGCCATGATGTATGGTGTATGGTATCTAGCGATTGCAATTGGAAATAAATTGGCAGGAAGTAGTGGAGGCATGATTGATGACATCACAAGACAATATTCACTTTCCACTTTTTTCATGTTGTTTTTTGCCATTCCTGCTGGTGCAGGAGTATTGGTCATGTTAATGAATCCGTTGTTGAAAAAGCTTATGCACGGTGTCCACTAATCGAAAAAAATCGTTAAAATAAACTCAAAATGCTCCTGATTGGAGCATTTTTTGTAAGTTCGGCTCAACTTTTGCTTCTTAATAAAAAGTTTTATAATAAAAATGAAGATGAAAAAATTGTTCATATTATTCGCCATGGCACTTTTGGTTTCAGGCAATTCCATTGCACAGGAAATAAAATGGCTCAACTTTGAAGAGGCTTTGACACTACAAAAAAAGAAACCCAAAAAAATAATGATGGACGTTTTCACCAGTTGGTGCGGACCTTGTAAGATGTTGGATAAAAACACCTTTCATAACCCTGATGTTGTGAAGTATGTGAATGACAATTATTACGCCGTAAAATTTAATGCCGAAGGGAATGACGTCTTAAAATATAAAGATGTTACCTATACAAATCCAGGGTATAAAGGAGAAATGGCAAGCCAAAGAAATGGAGTTCATGATTTAACGCGTTTCTTGGGAGTCAATGCCTATCCAACGGTTGTATTTTTGGATGAAAAAGGCGATTTCATTTCGCCTATTCGTGGGTACCAAACACCTCAACAATTGGAATTATATCTCAAAATGTTTAAGGATGATAAGCATAAGGAGATGAAGACACAAGAGGATTTTAATGCATATTATACTGCGTTTGTGCCTGCTTTCAAAGGATAAAAATTTAATACTTCAATACAAAAGCTCCCTTTTCCCCAGTTAGATGAAAAGGGATTTTTAGTTTGTCACAAGTCATTTTCCAACGTTGAGTATACGATTTATAATTGCTGCCATCTGCAATGATGAGTTTTGGTTGCAATGAATCGAGCAAGCGCTTCAAATTGATTTTTGGTGAATTGCGAAGTAATACATAATCGGGTT
>JBDSFP010000004.1:0-10191 GCA_039919415.1 Aquaticitalea sp.
GTCGATGTCTCCAAAATGACTTTGCCACGAGCTAAAGAGCTTATCGAAAGCAAAGCGCCTAAAAAGAATTCTTCGACCAAAAAGAAAACGACTGCAAAAAAAGTTACTAACAAAAAAACGACAAAAAAATAGTTTTTCTTACCTTTGTATAACTGCAAAAAACTCTCAAAAACTAACTAAACATCTTAAAGACAAACGATTTAACATTTACGCATGAACTTTAATTTTCTTTCGCCAGTTTCTGATATGGTTTTGGCACAGAATGAATTGTTATCAGATCAGGCTCTCGGAAAAAAAATAAGGATTCACTCGAAGTCATTGGGTATTCCTGATTTGGAAGGTGTGAAAATTGCCATTGTCGGTGTTCTGGAAAATCGTAATGATGTCAATTATATAGGAGAGGATTTCAGTTTTGAAACCTTACGGATCAATCTGTATGGTTTGTTTCCCGGAAATTGGCACAACGAAATAGCTGATTTGGGGGATATTCTTAAAGGTGAATCGGTTGAAGACACTTACTTCGCAGTAAAAACTACCATTTCTGTTTTATTGGAGAAAAAAATCATACCTATATTATTGGGAGGTAGCCAAGATTTGACCTATCCAAATTATCGTGCGTATGACACGTTCTCTCCAATGGTCAATATTGTAAATGTTGATTCCAATTTTGACTTGGGCGATGCCACCCAACCCATAAAGAACAATAGTTATTTGGGAAAGATCATTTTAGAGAAACCTTACAACCTTTTCAATTATTCCACTATAGGTTACCAAACCTATTTCAATTCGCAGGAAGAAATCGATTTGATGGAAAAGCTTTATTTTGAGGCATATCGATTGGGAGATATCAACAAGTCGGTGCATTTGGTCGAACCCGTGATGCGTGATGCGCATATTGTAAGTTTGGACTTAAAATCCGTTAAAGCATCGGAAGTATCCACAAAACAGAAACACTCGCCCAATGGATTTGACGGCAAGGAAATCTGTGCCATTTCAAGATATGCAGGCATCAGTAATAAAGTGTCCTCTTTCGGCGTTTACGAATATCATCCTTCAAAAGATGACCATATCACAGCAATGCTAGTGGCACAAATAGTATGGTATTTTATTGAGGGTGTCAACTGTCGGATTAAGGACGACGATTTTAAGAATGATGATAACCATCAAAAATACAATGTGTTGGTTGAGGATGAAGAACTCATATTTTACAAAAGCATAAAAACTGGACGATGGTGGATTGAAATTCCTTTTTTGCCGAATGTTAATAATAAATTAAAAAAGTCAACGTTATTACCTTGCATGTATGAAGATTACGTGGAGGCGAGCCATGGTAAAATACCTGAAAGATGGTATAAGGCTTACAAAAAGAACAGCTTTTAATTGCGTATAAAAAAGTCAGTTTTAACGTTTTATTAATCGACGAAATGCATCTTTTTTAGGTTAAAGTGTAAAAAAGATGAAAAAAAAATTGTTTATATGAAAATATATGGATATGTTTACCACCTCAAATTTTTGCAACCAAATTAAAAACTAATATTTTAACCTCGAGTTTATATGAATATGAAGAAGTTTGTTTTATTGACCGCTGTTTTAGCTCTTTTGGCTAGTTGTCACTCTGGAGATAGAGGAGAACTCGTTGGAGTTAAAGGAAAAAATTGGCATCCAGAAAAACCTTATGGTATGGCATTGGTACCTGGGGGTGCCTTTATTATGGGCAAATCGGATGATGATTTGGCTGGAGTACAAGATGCACCAACCAAAACCGCTACTGTAAGTGCTTTTTACATGGACGAGACTGAAATCACCAATGGTGAATACCGTCAGTTTGTCTATTGGGTAAGGGATTCAATCCTTAGAACCAAATTGGCCATCTTGGCTGATGAGGTTGGACAAACACCTGGTGCCGGAGGCATTGGCGAATTTGCTTTTAAAGATGCCGATCCTGATAAAATGACCGTATATGAAAAGTACATGTATGATAACTATAGTGGTCTAGGTCCAACAGGATACGAAGGCAGAATAATAAACCATGATGAAGATTTGATTTTTGACACTTCAAAATATCCTGATGAGTACTATGCCGAAGTAATGGACAGCATGTATTTGCCTCTTTCAGAGTCATACAATGGCCAACGCACTTGGGATGTCACAAAATTCAAGTTTCAATATACTTTGATGGATATTGCCAAGGCCGCAAAAAATAAAGGTAAAAAACGCTCGGATTTTATCAAACAGGAAGAAGTCATGGTATATCCTGATACAACCGCTTGGATCAGGGATTTTGAATATTCTTATAATGAACCAATGCACAATGATTATTTCTGGCACGAAGCATACGGAGAATATCCAGTAGTTGGAGTATCATGGAAACAAGCCAATGCATTTTGCCAATGGAGAACATTGTATAAAAATGCAGACCAAAAAAGAAAAGGAGCGCAACCGGTAAACCGTTTCAGATTGCCTTCGGAAGCAGAATGGGAATATGCGGCTAGAGGAGGCCTTCAAGGAGCTACTTTCCCTTGGGGAGGACCGTATGCCAAAAATGATAGAGGATGTTTTATGGCAAACTTTAAACCTTTGCGTGGAGATTATGCAGCTGATCAGGCTCTATATACTGTAGAAGCAAAATCCTACGAGCCAAATGATTTCAATTTGTATAATATGGCTGGGAATGTCTCAGAATGGGTTAATGGTTCTTACGATCCAGGATCTTATGAATTTATGTCCACTATTAACCCTAATGTCAATGATCCTGATAACCAACGTAAAGTGGTCCGAGGAGGTTCTTGGAAAGACGTTGCCTATTTCTTGCAAGTAAGCTCGAGGGATTATGAGTACGCAGATTCCGCAAGGAGTTATATAGGTTTCAGAACAGTTCAGGATTATATGGGAACTGACATTACCAAAAATGCAGGTAACGGCACAAACAAATAGAATATATTAACAATAATAAACAACAACATTAAACCAAATCTAATATTAATCTACTTAAGTTTTACTTAACTAAAAAAAAACAAAATTATGGCACAGTCAAGAGCAAGTAAGAAGTTTATGAACATGGCTTACGGATTAGGAGCATCCATTGTAATCATCGGCGCCCTTTTCAAAATCACCCATTTCGAATTAGGACCATTAACAGGTAATGTAATGCTAACTTTAGGGTTGGTAACAGAGGCTATTATTTTTGCTATTTCAGCATTTGAACCAGTTGACGACGATTTGGATTGGTCTTTGGTATATCCAGAATTAGCTGGAGGACAAGGACTCAACAAAAAAGACAAACCCAAAGATGCGGAAGGTCTATTGTCCAAAAAATTGGATGAATTGTTGAAAGATGCAAAAATCGATGCAGAGTTGATGGCAAGTCTTGGCAATAGCATCAAAAACTTTGAAGGTGCTGCAAAGGGTATTACCCCAACCGTGGATTCAATGAATGCAACAAGAAAATATGGCGAAGAATTGTCATTGGCTGCCGCTCAAATGGAATCTTTGAACAGTCTTTATAAAGTACAAATGGACGCTGCCAGCCGCCAAGCTTCAATCAACGAAGAAGCTGTTGAAAATGCCACTAAATTAAAAGAACAAATGAAAGCTATGGCGTCAAACCTATCATCTTTGAATGGTGTCTATGGTGGAATGCTTTCTGCAATGAACCGAAATAACTAATTAGTCGAAGTACGTCTAAACAATTTATTGATTAACAACTAAAACTAATTAAAGATGGCAACTGGAAAACTATCTGCAAGGCAGAAAATGATTAACTTGATGTATTTGATCTTCATTGCTATGCTCGCATTGAATATGTCAAAAGAAGTGCTCTCGGCATTTGGATTAATGAACGAAAAGCTCACAGAATCTAACGATGCTGCTTCAGTACGTAACGATTCTTTTATGAAAGGCTTGGCTGAAAAAGTAGAGGAACAACCAGCAAAATACCAGCCTTTAAAAGCTCAAGCTGACCAAATAACTACTTTGGCCAACAATTTTAACGCTTATTTATCCACACTCAAAGGTAAGATGACTGCAACAGTTGACGATCCAAAAGAGTATGAAATTATGGATAAAGGTGATTACTTGGATAATACATGGTTTATTGGGGACAAATTGAAACCAGAAGGCCAGGAATTCATGAACCAAATCAAAAAGTTCAGGGAAGGGGTTATTGCAGTATTGAAAACCAATCCTGAAATGGCCGGAATCGCTCAAGATGTTAATAAGAAATTCAGCACGGATGATGTAAAACGTGGTGTCGGAACTGTTGGTTGGTTAGACCATAATTATAAAGGCTTTCCATTGGTGGCATCATTAACTAAAATGACACAATTGCAAGCAGATGTTAAAACTACTGAATCTGAAGTTTTATCGTCCATGTTGGCAGGAAAACTTAAAGTTGAAGCATCTTTGACAAACTTTGAAGCGATTGTGGTGCCAGATAAAACTGCATTCTTTAATGGTGAAAACTTTAGTGGCCGTATTATATTAGGTAGAAAGGATAAAACCTTAAGCGCTGATAAAGTGATCATCAATGGTAAAGAGCTTCCTGCAGAATCCATGCAAGCTGGAAAAACCATTCTTAACTTTCCAGCGGGAGCCGTTGGTGAGCAAAAAATTGTTGGAGAATTCCAGTTTAAGGAAGGCGATTCAATTGTAAAAGTTCCAGTTTCGACTAGTTATTTTGTGGTTCCTAAACCAAACTCTGCAACCATCTCTGCCGACAAAATGAATGTGGTATATCGTGGTGTAGCAAACCCAATGACCATTTCATTTGCTGGTGTTTCTGACAATAATGTATCGGCAAGCGCACCCGGTCTGTCAAAAGGATCAGGCGTTGGCAAGTATGTAATGAATCCAGGTGGAGGGAGAGAAGTTATCATCAACGTTACAGGAACACTACCTGATGGAAATAAAGTTTCTGATCGGGCAACCTTCCGTATCAAAGACATTCCAAAACCATCAGGAACTATTGCAGGTCAACAGGATAATGTCAGCTTACCAAAAAGTAATGTTGAGATTGCAAGTGTTGGCGCGGTGTTGAACGATTTTGATTTCGAATTGCCAATTGGTGTGACATCATTCAAGATTAAAGTTCCTGGACAACCTTCGGTGAATGTGATCGGTAACAAAATGAATGACCAAGCCAAAAACGCTTTGCGTAAAGCATCACGTGGAGATGGCATTCAGATATTTGATATCAAAGCTCAAATTATAGGTAATTCAGCTTATAAATTGCCAACGGTATCTCCAGTATTTGTTGAAATATCAAACTAATTATAATTTAGGTAAGGTTATTGACGTTATATCGTTAGACCATAATAAGTCCCAAATAAACGAAGAATTATGAATTTTAAAAGTTTTTTATTGACCGTTGTTGGTGTTGGTATCACCACAAGTTCGTTTGCACAGACCAACTTGCTGAATGCCAAAACACCAGAAGAAATAGGCGTAAAGTCCGAAGCACAGATGGCGATGGACAATGATAAGCCTTTGGAATATGGTTATGTTGACGATAGGGACATCCTGTTCTCAAAAATGACATGGGAAAAAGTGGTATTGGACGAACGTGTCAATTTTCCATTATATTTCCCGGTCGATACCAATAATATCGGTAAAAACAGACGTTCCCTATACGATGTTTTGGTAAAAAACATTGAAAATGGCAACATCGAAAACCTGTATGATGATTCTTATTTTACGGCAAAACGTACCTTAAAGGACATTGGATCTGCCTTGCATAAAACAGATACCTTGGATATTGGATATCAACAGTACAATGCCGAAGGCAAAGTCGATCCAGAATTCATCACAACTAGAGATATTCAATCCTACGATATCAGTGCCTACTTGATCAAAGGATTATGGTATTTTGATAAACGTCAAGGCGAGTTGAAGTATCGCATTTTAGGCATAGCTCCAGCAGCACCCGACGTCAACTTTATCGATTCTGACGATACGGCAAATAAAGAGCCAATTCCATTGTTTTGGGTATTCTATCCAGAAGCTCGTGACATTCTTCATGAGGCCAAAGCCTTTAACAACAAAAATAGTGCAATGCCGTTGTCCTTTGACCATTTGTTGAATTCCAGACGTTTCAATGGTTATATGTACAAAGAAGAAAACGTTTATGGTGATCGAGAAGTGAAAGATTACGTGGCCGACAATGCTTTGATGCAATTGCTGGAATCTGACAGAATCAAAGACAAGATCCGTGATTTTGAACAAGACATGTGGAATTATTAATAGTAAAGTACAAAATAAATTAGCTAAAACGCTCACTTTTTAAGTGGGCGTTTTTTTATGAGACAATTTGGTAATGGAATACTTTAGCAATAGTGCAAGGATACATCTAAAAAAATTACTTTCTTTCTAAGGGAAGGTGCCTTAAACGTTCGAAAAGGCATTTAAGATGGAAGGGTTGCAATTAACCAAATATGTCCCATCTCTAATTTATTCTTCTTTACTTTTGTCAAAATGAAAAAAACAGATTATATAGTTGTAGGTTGTGGTTTGGCAGGTATTGCTTTTTGTGAACAATTGGTTCAGCACAAAAGATCATTTGTGGTCTTTGACAATCAATCGCAACAGTCCTCTGCTGTCGCTGCAGGTGTGTACAATCCAGTTATTTTAAAACGATTTACAGAGGTCTGGAAAGCCAAAGATCAATTGGCATTGGCAATTCCTTTTTACAAAAATTTAGAGCATAAACTTCAGGTAAGATTGGATTACCAACTTCCTGTTTATAGGCGTTTCGCTTCCGTTGAGGAACAAAATGATTGGTTTACGGCTTCAGATAAACCAAACTTACAATCATATTTATCACCACTTCTGATAAAAAATAGGAATCCATCTTTGATTGCACCCTTAGGTTTTGGTAAAGTCCTACCAACGGGTCGTATTGATACTAAATGTCTCTTAATGAATTACAAAAATCATTTAAAAGAAACTGATCAATATTTCAATGAAACTTTTGATTACGATAAATTAATAATGGAAGAAGGTCAGTTAAATTACAAAGATATTAAGTCAAATCAAATTGTTTTTGCCGAAGGTTTTGGAATGTCGCAAAATCCATTTTTCAATAAATTGCCTTTGAATGTTGCCAAAGGCGAGATTATCACCATAAAAGCACCTGACTTAAAAATCGATTATATACTCAAATCCTCAATTTTCGTAATTCCAGAAGGAAATGACATATATTCTGTAGGTGCTACGTATAATTGGAACGATAAAACAAACAATATCACCGAAGCAGCAAAAGAAGAAATGCTAATGCAGTTAAAACAGCTCATCACTTGTGATTTTAAGGTTGTGGGCCAAGTTGCTGGAATACGTCCGACCGTTCGAGATAGAAGACCCCTGGTTGGAATTCATTCCGAGCACAGAAATATGGCGATTTTAAACGGACTGGGAACTCGTGGCGTGATGATTGCGCCGTATGTTGCAAAACAATTATTCGAACATATCGAATTTGGAAATGCTTTGGATATGGAAATAAACATCAATAGATTCAGTAAATAATCTATAGTTTTTTGACAATATTCTTGTCATAATGAATAAACATATTGATCCAAATATTCCTAGAAAGACGCATGATAATTGGTGCCAAAGCAATAAGTGTCCCAATGATAGCGATAAATGCAATCATTAAACTTGAACCGAAAAATAAGTAGCTGATCACAAAAGCAGCGACCGCAAAGGCAATTCCAACGCCATAACTAACATACATGGAGCCATAAAAAAACGAAGGTTCGATGTGGTATTTCAAGTTGCAATGTGAACATCTCTCGTGCATTTTCAAAGTTTCAGAAAGCACATATGGATTTTTTGTGAGATACATCGACTCTTCATGGCATTTTGGACAGCTCCCAAATAAAATACTGTATAATTTGTTCCCTTTTTTTATCATAAAGAATGCTTACTTTTGCATTTTTAAATTAATAAATGGATTTACCTAAATTTTAGTAGTTAAGCTTGTCAAAATTCTGGTGGTTGAGCTTGTCGGTACCCAAAATTAAGTTTATAAATTCTATTTTTTCTAATATTAGTCACAATAATGCTGAATATACATAATCTTTCCGTATCGTTCCAAGGCGAATATCTGTTCGAGGATATTACGTTTAGATTAGGCAATGGAGATAGGATCGGACTCATTGGAAAAAATGGTGCGGGAAAATCGACCATGCTCAAAATCCTATCCAAGGAAATGGAACCTGATACTGGTCAAATTGCTGCCGATAAAAATCTGAGCATTGGTTTTCTCAAACAGGACATCGATTTTGTTTTGGGCAGAACTGTCCTGGATGAAGCTTATGAAGCCTTCAAGGAAATCAAGAATCTGGAAGCCAAAATTGATGACATCAACCATCAATTGGTAGAACGAACAGATTATGAAAGCGATATTTATCATCAATTGATGATCGATTTAAATGAGATTCAGCATCAATATGAAATCATTGGGGGCTATAATTATCAAGGCGAAACCGAAAAAATACTTCAGGGACTTGGTTTTAAACGTGAAGATTTTAATAAGTTGACCGATACTTTTTCTGGAGGATGGAGAATGCGGATTGAATTGGCAAAACTATTGCTTCAAAACAACGACATTCTACTTCTCGATGAGCCCACCAACCACTTGGATATCGAATCCATCATTTGGTTGGAAGGATTTCTCAAAAATTATATAGGAGCGGTGGTCATTGTGTCGCACGATAAAATGTTTTTGGACAATGTGACCAATCGAACCATTGAGATTTCTTTGGGTCGAATTTACGATTACAAAAAGCCCTATTCCCAATATTTGGTACTTCGAAATGAGATCAAGACCCAGCAATTGGCATCCCAAAAAAACCAGCAAAAACAGATTGAGCAAACAGAAAAACTGATTGAAAAATTCAGGGCAAAAGCTTCCAAAGCCACCATGGCGCAATCGCTCATCAAAAAATTGGATAAGATCGATAGGATCGAAGTAGATGAAGACGATAACAGTGTTATGACCTTGAATTTTCCCATCTCGGTAGTTCCGGGAAAAGTGGTTATTGAAGCACATCATATCGGCAAAAAATATGATGATTTACAAGTGCTTAAAAACATCGATTTGATTATCGAGCGCGATAGCAAAACAGCCTTTGTTGGACAAAATGGACAAGGAAAATCCACGCTTGCCAAAATCATTGTTGGTGAGTTGAAGCACGAAGGGAAATTGAAATTAGGGCACAATGTGCAAATTGGCTATTTTGCCCAAAATCAAGCGGAATATCTGGATGGTTCCAAAACCGTTCTTGACACGATGATTGATGCCGCAAATGAAAAGAATAGGAGCAAAGTTCGTGATATTTTAGGATCCTTTTTGTTTCGAGGAGAAGAAGCCGATAAATACGTAAGAGTTCTTTCTGGAGGCGAACGCAACCGTTTGGCATTGGCAAAATTGCTCTTGCAACCTTTCAATGTGTTAGTTATGGATGAGCCAACGAACCATTTGGACATCAAATCAAAAAATGTACTGAAAGAAGCACTCAAAAGATTTGCAGGCACCTTAATTTTGGTTTCCCATGACAGGGATTTTCTTCAGGGATTGACCAATAAAGTCTATGGTTTCAAAGACCAGAAAATCAAAGAATATTTGGGTGACATCGATTTTTATTTGGAACAGCGAAATGTCGATAACTTACGTGAAGTCGAAAAACGTGATGTCATTGTAGAGGAAGCAAAAGAGAGCAACAAACAATCCTACGAAGACCAAAAGAAATTTAAGTCCTTGAACAATCGATTGAGCAATATAGAAGCGCAAATCAGCCAACATGAAAAGGATATTAAGCATATGGATTTTGAGTTGGCAAACAATTATGATAAAGCCGTTTCGGACCATAAGTTTTTTGATAAGTATGAATCCAAAAAGAAACATTTGATAAAACTGATGAAGGATTGGGAAAACATTCAATTGGAACTTGAAATTTTGACTTAGATGGAAGAGCATTTTTTTCAGTGTCCATATTGTTGGGAAGAGATTTCGATGCTCTTGGATTATTCCGTTTCCCAACAAACTTATATTGAGGATTGCGAAATTTGCTGTAATCCCATTCAACTTACTGTCCACATTCAAAATCAAGAAATTACTGGTTTTCAGGCTGAAAGCATAGAGCAGTAAATATTTGTAAAAAGTTGATTATCAATTGTTTGATATTTTAATCAGTTTTG
>JBDSFP010000020.1:0-3685 GCA_039919415.1 Aquaticitalea sp.
TCAAGGAAATTGCCTTTAATTTGATTCAGGTCTATGCCAAGCGAAAATTGGAAAAAGGCTATCAATATCATCCTGACAGTTATATGCAGCTTGAGCTGGAAGCTTCTTTTATTTATGAAGACACACCAGACCAAATCACTTCCACCGCTGACATCAAAGCCGATATGGAAAGCGAGCGACCCATGGACCGATTGGTCTGTGGCGATGTTGGGTTTGGCAAAACAGAAGTCGCCATTAGAGCTGCATTTAAGGCCGTGGACAATGGAAAGCAAGTTGCAGTATTGGTGCCAACCACTATTTTGGCCTATCAACATTATAGAACTTTTACAGAGCGTTTAAAGGATTTTCCCGTCACGGTGGATTATTTAAACCGTTTTAGAACAGCGAAAGAAAAACGAACAACCCTCGAAAATCTTGAAAAAGGAAGTGTTGACATCATCATCGGAACACATCAACTCGTCAATAAAAACGTAAAATTCAAGGATTTGGGCTTGCTGATTGTGGATGAAGAACAAAAATTTGGTGTCGCTGTCAAAGAAAAATTGAAAACACTAAAGGAAAATGTGGATGTTCTTACCTTGACGGCGACGCCCATTCCACGAACGCTTCAATTTAGTTTAATGGCCGCAAGGGATCTTTCAGTCATTACAACACCTCCACCGAATCGGTATCCGATTGAAAGTCATGTAGTGCGTTTTAATGAGGCAACGATTCGCGATGCCATCAGCTATGAAATTCAGCGTGGTGGACAGATTTTCTTCATCCACAATCGTATTGAAAATATACGTGAAGTAGCAGGATTGATACAACGTTTGGTGCCTGATGCCAAGATTGGTGTGGGACATGGACAATTGGATGGAAAAAAATTGGAAAACTTGATGCTTTCTTTTATGAATGGCGAATTTGACGTGTTGGTCAGCACTACTATTGTAGAAAGTGGTTTGGATGTACCCAATGCGAATACCATTTTCATCAACAATTCGAATAATTTCGGCTTGAGCGATTTGCATCAAATGCGAGGTCGCGTAGGTCGCAGCAACAAAAAAGCATTCTGTTATTTCATCACGCCTGATTATTCCGAAATGACAAATGATGCCCGAAAACGGATCACTGCCTTGGAGCAATTTTCAGAGTTGGGAAGTGGTTTCCAGATTGCAATGAAGGATTTGGAAATTCGTGGTGCAGGCGATCTGTTGGGTGGCGAACAAAGTGGATTCATCAATGATATCGGATTTGAGACCTATCAAAAAATATTGAACGAAGCCATAGAGGAATTAAAGGAAAACGAATTCAAGGATTTATACCAAGACGACCATTCGGACAAAGAATATGTTAAGGACATTACCATTGACAGTGATTTTGAGCTATTGTTCCCTGATGATTATGTCAACAATATTACCGAACGTTTGAACCTTTACACTAAACTCAATGATATTAAAAACGAGGAAGAACTTCAAATATTTGAAGCGAACCTCATCGACCGTTTTGGAGAAATGCCAAAACAGGTGATAGATTTGCTCAACAGCGTTCGCATCAAATGGATTGCAACTAAAATAGGTTTGGAAAAAGTGGTGATGAAACATGGCAAATTGGTTGGATATTTCATCAACGACCAACAAAGCGGTTTTTATCAGAGCAACGGGTTTACAAA
Organism: Aquaticitalea sp.; assembly: GCA_039919415.1. Classification (GTDB taxonomy): domain Bacteria; phylum Bacteroidota; class Bacteroidia; order Flavobacteriales; family Flavobacteriaceae; genus JBPOFM01. The sequence goes on from JBDSFP010000020.1 coordinate 1,652, forward strand.
AGTCCTACAGTTCATACAAACGCATCCACAAGCTGCCAAAATGAAAGAAAAACAGACCCGAACAGGTTTGCGATTATTGCTTACTTTTGAATCTATTAAAACCGTAAAACAAGCGTTGGCTGTTTTGCAGCCTTTTGTGGCGTGATTGTTGAAATAATTTGCGAAAGACCTGACAGTCCCGAAGATTCGGGATTGAAAACCTGTCAGGTCTAAAATAAAACTTTTACTTAATCAAATGAAAAAATTACTTTTCCTATCCGCATTCCTACCTTCAATACTTTTTTCCCAACATTTTGTGCAAGGCACTTTTTCGCCAGCCGAAAATTTTACCTATGCCTTTCTTTATAAATCCAACCCGACAAAATTGAATTATTTGGATCGTGGCGAAGTAAAAGAAGATGGACTTTTCAACATTGTATTGGATTCAACTATGACTGCAGGTATGTATAAGATTGTCTATGGAATTCCTGAAGATGCAAACAATTTTGACTTTATTTATGATGGCAAGGAAGACATCATCCTCACGTTTAGTTTGGATGAAGGTTTAGAATTCAAGGAATCTTCAGAAAACAAACTTTGGGCTTCCTATACCAAAAGCATGGAATTGGTGAACATGACCATTAGCAATTTTTATCAACAGCAGAGCACCGATAAAAAAGCTTTTACTGATATTTTCAAAACGCTAAAAGATACACAGGAAGCTTTTGAAGATGCTTCCAAAGGCACAATGGCAGCCATTTTTATCAAGGCCAACCGACCATATATTCCAACAGAATATGAAGATGTGACGACTTATTCAAACCATTTGAAAACCACATTTCTTCAGAATGTTGACTTTGGAAATCCTCTGTTGCAAAGCTCCGATTTTTTGACCGATCGTGTGATGGCCTATGTTTTTGGAATGTCTGCGGGCAATGATAATGATGATTATAAGCAACATATAGATACAGTTGCAAAATCCATTGGAGATGCAAATCCCGAAATCAAAACCTCATTGTTGGAGCATATTTGGCGTAAGATGGTGGAATTGGAGAACGGGGAAGTCTCCAATTATATCATTGATACTTATTTGTCCAAATTGGCCAAAGACATTGTCAATAAAAATCTGTATAAAGAACTGATGACCTATAAAAATAGTGCCTTCGGAACTGTCGCCATAGATTTTCCAATCACTTATGAAGACCATGGAAAATCCGTGGCTACAACCCTGCACAAATTGGAAGGAGCAGATCATTATCTATTGATTTTTTGGAGCAGTGGCTGTTCTCATTGTTTGGATGAACTTCCAAAAGTAAAAGAATTTATCGATATGCATCCCAAAGACATAAAGGTCATCGCCTTTGGGCTAGAAGAGGAAAAAGACCATTGGGGAAAAACCATTCCCCAATTTCCCGGCTTCATCCATGTTTTAGGTTTGGAACATTGGAACAATCCTGTAGCAACTGCCTATGGTGTCAGTGCCACTCCAACATATTTCATTTTGGACAAAGACAAGAAAATCATTGCCAAACCAGCTGATTTGAAAACTTTGGAAACAGAATTGGAAGGTTTGGAATAAAAAAATGGAACTGTAAATAAAAAGATTGCCTCGCTCTAATCGCAATGATAATTTAAATTTCAATCCAAACGAGGAATCCTAAGAACTTGCCCAGGGTAGATCAAACTGGCATCGGTAAGCATTGGTTGGTTGGCCTCAAAAATAATGGTGTTTTTATTGGCATCACGATAATAATGTTTGGCTATTTTATTCAAAGTATCACCTTTCACAACTGTATAAAATTTTGATTCCGGTACTTCGTGTTCAACACTCATTTGGTCATCGACGGTTGCAATTCCGTTGACGTTTCCGAGTAGCAATACCACCTTCTCTTTCGTAGATTGGTCTTTTGCTTTTCCTGTAACAGTCACTTGGTCATCGTCAACCACCACTATTAGTTTTTCAACTTTCAACTTTAAATCCTTAATGGTCTTTTCTAGTTTTCTTGCAGCTTCCAATTCTGCTTTCACTTCGTTGCCTGCGTCTTTTGCCTTTGC
>JBDSFP010000106.1:0-2534 GCA_039919415.1 Aquaticitalea sp.
AATAAATCTGGCGTAAAACCAGGCCAAGGTGCATCGGAAATGGTCAAAATGGAGCCATCGATATAGTTCTGTATTTCGTAGCCATCCTTATGAGCAGGAATGTGGATGTCATCGCCTTTCCTTTCAACCGTAATGCCTAGTTTTCTGAAGACATTTGGGATCACTCCCAAATCTTCCCAACTCACATTCTTGATGGTCAATTCGCTTTTTGTCATGGCAGCCAGACCTATCCAGCTCCCGATTTCAATCATGTCGGGCAACATAGTGTGTTCAGTTCCGCCCAATTTGTCAACACCTTCAATAATCAGCATGTTGGAGCCAACCCCACTGATCTTTGCTCCCATTCGGTTCAACATCTTACAAAGCTGTTGCAAATATGGTTCACAAGCTGCATTATAAATTGTGGTTGTCCCTTTTGCCAATACGGCTGCCATCGCAATGTTTGCCGTTCCAGTAACGGACGCTTCATCCAAAAGCATATAAGCACCTTTCAAACGCTTGGCCTCGACTCCATAAAAATGGTCTTCACGGTTATACCTAAACTTCGCTCCAAGTTTGACAAAGCCTTCAAAATGTGTGTCCAATCGACGACGGCCGATTTTGTCGCCGCCGGGTTTTGGAATATAACCTTTCCCAAAACGTGCCAACAAGGGTCCAACAATCATGATTGAACCTCTCAAACTTTTGCCGTCTTCTTTAAATTCTGGAGATTCGAGATAGGTCATATTCACATCATCTGCCTGGAAGGTGTAGGAACCGTGAGCCAATTTTCTGGTTTTCACACCAAAATTGCCCAATAAAGTGATGAGTTTATTGACATCAATGATGTCTGGAATGTTATGGATGGTAACGAGTTCTGAGGTGAGCAAAACGGCACAGAGGATTTGCAGAGCTTCGTTTTTTGCGCCTTGAGGTTGGATGCTCCCTTTTAGTTTCTGACCTCCTTCAATGATAAATGTAGCCATAAATGGTTAGTAGCGTTTGCGTTGACGGTTGTTGGTATTGGTATTGGTATTTTTTTTATGATGGGATTTTTTACTGCTTCCGTTGTTGTTGTTTGAAGTAAATTTCTTTTTGGTACGCATCAAGCTGGTCGCATCCGAAAGATCTTCATCTTCTTCCTTCAAATCGATTTGGCCTCCGGAAAGTTCGCGTAAATGCCCAAAAATAACATCGTCTTCCACAGTGTCCTTGTTCCAATTGAGGAAACACTTTTTCATGTGGTTGGCGATCGTGTAGATCAAGGCTTCTTTCAGTTCTCCCTCTTCCCAAGTATTGGCGACATCAATCATCGTTTTGATATTGTTGCCATAAAAACGATACTTCGGATGGTTCTGTGGATATTTCAAGGAATCTGGATGTGCATACAATTCCTCTCTTGAAGGAATGGGATATGGCGAATCGACATCCAAGTCAAAATCTGCCATGATGAACAATTGGTCCCAAAGTTTGTGCTGAAAATCGGGAACATCGCGCAAATGCGGCTGAAGATTCCCCATCACGGAAATAATGGCTTTCGCAACCTCGTTGCGTTCTTCATGGGTAGGACGTTCCTTGGCGTACTGAATCATTTTTTGCATGTGCCTTCCGTACTCCGGAATGATCAAATGTTCACGCTCTGTATTGTACTCTAAATCGTCGATTATCAAAATTTAAAATGTGTAGTGTTAGTATTGGTTACACGCAGCAATTGTGTAGGAGTGCAAAATACAAAAAAAATAATAGAGTTGCTTGATACTGGAAAAAAAATAGTGTTCAGTGTTCCCGCCTTCGCAAAAATGCTACGGACGGGCAGACAGTGTCAGTTAGAATTCTGTCATATAACTTAAATTTTTGAATCTATCCTTTGGCAGGAAACATTTGTCATCGGTATTGTTCCATTTTTCTAACTTCCAGCTTCTGACTTCAAGCTTTTGGCTTGCAACTCCATGCTTCCAACTACAAAGAAATCACTCCCTCCACCTTCTCTGCCACTTCCTTATACTTTTCAACAACAGCTTCGGGACTTGTCATGGTCACATTGATGGAAATACTCGTGTATTTTCCGTTTTTGGATTCTTTAGTCGTGATGACTGCGCCAAGGTTGTCAAACAACGACTCGATAAAAACAATTTTTTGTTTTTCGGAAGGCACTATGAACTTATAAAGATATTCCGATGGCCAAGTTGCCGTATCGTATAGCTGATCTTTTAATTTCTTGTAAAATTCTTCAGGGTTTTGTTCTGTACTCATGTTCAAATATATGCTGTGCAAAGATACATTTAACTTTACATTTTTTAGTTCCTATTAAAATTACGATTTTTGTTACCAAAACCTTGCCAAATTGCACACAAAAAAAATTGTCATTACAGGTGGACCAGGAACAGGTAAATCATCTATCATCAATGAGCTCAAAGCAAGAGGACATGTATGTTTTGACGAAATCTCACGTCAAGTTACGCTAGAGGCGCGCGAGAAAGGTATTGAACAACTGTTTTTGACAGAACCATTGCTTTTCAGCGAATTGCTGTTAAAAGGTCGCTTAAAACAATTTT
>JBDSFP010000134.1:0-3086 GCA_039919415.1 Aquaticitalea sp.
AGAAATACTGTGCAATTGAACGCCTATGATAATAGAAAAACTGCTAGAGAGAATGTGACGAAAGGCTCTTTTACCCTTCCTGCCAATTGTGTGAATTGTGATGATGAGGGAACAGGCGATAATGGGGTTTGGTCTATTGCTGAAAATAGTCCTTGCGGTGGTGGCTCCTTTTCAAATCCCAATGATCCTGATGCAATTTTTACAGCAGAAGCAGGAACCTATACCTTAAATTGGAGTGTTGCCGGTTGTACTAGTTCCATAACAGTAACAACAACCAATTGTGACCAGATTGATTTTGATGGAAATAATGACTACGTGGACTACGGACCAGATAATTTTAATTTGAATAGTGGGGCATTTAGTATTGAGGCATGGGTAAAACCAGAAGTAATTTCTGGCAAGCAGACAATTTTTTCTAAACGAAATAGTAATGGCAGTAATACTTCCGGTTATGATTTGAGCATAGATAACTCCGGTATCGTGTCTTTTAACACCAACCAAAGTGGAACAATAACTTCCTCACCTTATAAAATCACTACCAATCGTTGGTATCACATTGCTGTGACACGAGATGCATCCGGAAAATATCGACTGTATATTGATGGGATTGAAATTAAGTCGAATACAAGTGCCTCTCCTAGTTCAAATTCCTTTAAAGCAATTCTGGGCGCAATGGATGACAATTCTTCCAATAATGGTCCGAAAAAACATTTCAAAGGCTGGATAGATGAATTCAGGGTATGGAATGTTGGGCTTACGGCAGAACAAATACATCTAATGATGAATCAAAAACTTGTTTCCAGTCCGACAGTTTCAGGAAACGTCCAAGGAGAAATAATTCCTAGTGATATCAATGGATTATCATGGTCTAACTTAACTGCTTATTTTCAAATGGAACCTGCACAAGTGGCCTGTGGTTATTTAATGTCAACTTCAAGTGCCATAAAAGGGAAGTTAAAAAATATTTCATCAAATGAAACACAAACAGCACCAATACCCTACACATCTGCTGTAAACGGTCAATGGGATGCTGATAACACATGGACCTATCCCGATGTGTGGGATGTTCCAAATAGTGTTGGCATCAATGGTAGTAAGATTGATTGGAACATCGTCCGAACCAATCATAATATCTCCAGCACTAGGGATGTGACTTTATTGGGTTTAATGGTTGATGCCAATAAGCTTACCATTACTGGCCCTGGGGTTCAAGATGAAACCAATCCAGGTTCAGGATTGTGGGTAACCCACTACTTAAAATTATTGGGTAACATTGATTTGGTTGGTGAATCACAATTGGTTCAAAAACGATACATCCCATCACAGTTTAGTGACAGTTTCTTGGATCCAGCGAGTACAGGTTTTTTAGAACGCGACCAACAAGGCACTGCGGATCTATTTACCTACAACTATTGGTCTTCTCCAGTGGGTGTTAGAAATCCAACTACCAATAATAACAGTTATACTGTTAGAGATATCCTAAGAGATGGCGGGAACCCTATCAATTGGTTGACTTCGGGATATAACGGAACAAATACAAACCCAATCGGAATTGCTGATTATTGGATTTGGAAGTTTGCGAACCGGCAAGACGACAATTATTCCTTATGGCAACATATAAGAAGTACGGGAAGTATGCTGGCTGGCGAAGGTTTTACCATGAAAGGCCCTGGCACGGGTCCAATTTCAGCAAATCAAAATTATGTATTTACTGGCAAACCAAATAATGGAAATATTAACTTGACCTTGGCTGGTGGCAATGATTATTTGGTGGGAAACCCATATCCGTCCGCACTAGATGGGGTTCAGTTTATATTGGACAACGGCCCAGTCATTGCAGGAAAAGCCCCAGGCATTACCGGAACTTTATATTTCTGGGAACATTGGGGTGGCGGAAGTCATGTGCTATCCGAATACCAAGGTGGTTATGCGACTTTCAATTTATCTGGTGGCGCTCCTTCGGCAGCGAAAGGCTCCAACGATCCCGATGTCGGTACTGGGGGAATTCCAACCAAAATTCCAGGCAAATTTATTCCTGTAAGCCAAGGGTTCTTTGTCGTTGCCGAAGGGAATGGTGGTACTATACAATTCAATAATGGTCAACGTATTTTTAAAAGGGAAAATGCCAACTCTGTCTTTTTGAGGACGGCAGAAGGTGCTTCCACTACAAATTATTCTCCAGATGGCGAAGATCCGCGTATGAAATTCCGAATTGGTTTCAATTCAACCAATACCATTCATAGACAACTTTTGCTAACGGTTGATGAAAATGCAACCGAAGGTATTGATTGGGGTTATGACGCTTTGAATATTGACGACCAGATAGATGACATGTTTTGGATGATTGGTGACGGGAAATATAATATACAAGGGATTGATGCAATCAATGAAACTTCAATCATACCATTGGGTTTCCATTTAAAAAATGCTGGGCAAAACAATATTTCTATCGATAAATTGGAAAATACCCCTGACAATATTGAAATTTATGTACATGATAAAGTGACGAAAACCTATCATGATTTAAGACAAAGTACTTTTAACTTTAACCTTCCAGGAGGTGATTATTTGGACCGATACGAAATTGTATTCAAAGATCCAACAGCATTGGGCCTTTCCGAAAAAGAATTTAGCCAATTGGACATACATTATACAATTGATTTGGAAAGCCTAATATTGCTCAATCCAACGCTGGAAAAGGTGAAAAGTATTGAATTGTTCAACATTCTGGGGCAATCAGTATATAGCACGAAGAAGATTGAAAATGCTACTTATTCCGAATATAAAGTGAAGAATTTAAAAACAGGGACATACATCGTAAAAATGATTACGGAAATGGGTTCAATATCCAAAAAGGTTTTAGTCAAATAAACATCCCAAATCTAGTTTGGCTAGAGCCAAAATGGCTCCCGTTAATTCGGGAGCTTTTTTGTTTTCTCCTTATCCGTTAAAAGACCGACAGGGACATTGGACTAATTATTCTTGGTCAAATGTACCATGTATTATAAAGAAATAAGTCATATTTGTCCTTTCGTCATAGGTCAAATCTGATAGTTGGATGTTTTAACTGACAATCATTATTTATT
>JBDSFP010000138.1:0-6448 GCA_039919415.1 Aquaticitalea sp.
TTGGTTTTACACTACCTCCATACAAAATAGAAACACCATTAGCGACTTCCTGTCCATATTTGTCAGCCAAAGTTTTTCTTATAAACGCATGCATTTCCTGTGCCTCTTCTGGACTCGCAGTTTCTCCGGTACCAATGGCCCAAACGGGTTCGTACGCCAAAACAATATTTTCAAATTTCAAATCTTTCAAGTGAAACAGGGCATTTTTGATTTGTCTTTCGACAATAATTTCATGATTTCCGGATTTTCTTTCCTTTAATTCTTCACCGAAACAAAAAATCACTCGGAACTCATTTGTTAAGGCAGCATCCACTTTTTTTGCCAACAATTCGTCGGTTTCATTACAATAGGCACGACGCTCGCTGTGGCCTAGAATAACGGTCTTAATTCCGATGCTTTTCAACATACTTGCGCTCACTTCTCCGGTATAAGCACCATTTTCAGCAAAGTGCATATTTTGCGCAATCACTTCAATCGGATTATTCTTTAGCGTATTGAATGCCTGCCAAAGATTTGTGAATGCAGGCGCAATCATAACCTCAACATCCGTTGGGTTGCTTTGCGCTTTTAGTTCTGTAATCAACGTTTCGGTCTGTGCCAAATCATTGTTCATTTTCCAATTTCCTGCTACTATTTGTGCTCTCATGTTCTTGCTTATTGAAGTTTAACTTTCGGATCTAACCAAACATAGATAATATCCACAAAAATATTGATAATTATGAAGACCAGGGCAATAATTAACACTGCTCCCATAATAACCGGTAAATCCAAGGTATTTAAAGCGTTGACGATTTCTTTTCCAAGACCATTCCAACCGAAAATATATTCCACAAAAACGGCTCCTGCCAACATGGACGCAAACCAGCCTGAAATAGCTGTAACAACAGGATTTAAGGCATTTTTGACCGCATGACGTTTGATGATCTGAAACTCGCTCAAGCCTTTGGCCCTTGCTGTTCTGATATAATCTTGATTGAACACTTCCAACAATGAATTTCGCATCAATTGAATGACCACAGCCAAGGGTCGAATTCCCAAGACAATCGCAGGAAGAATCAAATTTTTCCATTGGATGTGCATAGCCTCACCATAATCATCCAATTCGTAAAGACTTCCCGTCATTTCAAGATGTGTGTATTTATGAAGGACGAAGCCAAAAAGCCATGCAAACAGAATAGCGCTGAAAAATGAAGGAACACTCATTCCAACCGTGCTGATAATTTGTATCAATTTATCAAGCCAATGATCTTTGAACAAGGCTGAAACAATTCCCAAAATGATTCCGATGAAAATAGCTATCATTATTGCGGAGACAGCGAGTACAAAAGTGTTCGGCAATGTTTCCCCTATGATTTGACTGACTTTTTTACCTTGTTTGGTAAAGGATTCACGTAAATAAGGCCATTTAAGTGCTACCGTCGTATGTCCTATCTTGAACAATTCGGCAGCTGTATATTTTTCTTTTCTCAAATACGTATAATCATTGGAATCGGTTGAATGAAAAGAAATGGGAGACAAGTCATTCAAATAATAAAAATATTGGGTGCTGATGGGCTTGTCAAAACCATATTTATGTTTGACGGTGGCCAACTGTGCGCTATCCTCATTCTGCCCCAGCATCATTTGCGCTGGGTCGCCAGGCAACACATTGAACAAAAAGAAAATCACAGTGACGACTCCGAACATGGTTAGGATGGCGTAAAAGATTTTATTTATGAGGTAACTTATCAGTGTGTTGTTGAGTTGTTTGTTTTTGAGTTGTTTGTTGTCAAATCGATTGCCATGAATGCATTTTTGACTGAAAAACTGTGACTGCGATGGCGACTGATAACTAAAATCTCAAGTCCTCAATATCATTCCAATGCACTTTTTGTGTGATGGTTCCTTTGTTTAACACGACAATTCCTGGATTGGCTCTAACAATCGTTTTGAGCACTTTTTCATCACATAGATAAAAATCGAAATTGAGATGATGATTTAATTTGAATTTAGTTTTGGCATCGCCTCCAGAAGAGGTCAATCCAATCACTTTGTAGCCTTTTTTCAAAGCTTCATCCGACATGGATTTAAGTTTTTCAACACCCGCTTGTTCGCCTTTTGACAGATCATACATAATGACCATTACCAATTTTGGTTCGTCCAGAAACTGCTGTGTCAAATCCTCATCATCAGATTCTATGGAGAAATCCTGAATTGGCGGCACATAACCTTCTTTTATGGTTTTATAATCCACAGAAATGTATTCGCCTTCCACTGTTGGATAATCGCCATTTGTAGTGATGATTTTTTCTTTTCCATCTATTTTGAATTTCCAATTGTACTCTATTACTGGTTTTTGAGCATCTGAAGGCGTACTCATTCCTTTTTGAATGCTATTGCCAATTTTATAAGCCCTAAAATCGACCGTTGGCAAATGCATCAAGACATGATAGCCAAACCACAAGCAGAATACGAAACTCAATAAAGCAACGAGTGTCACTCCAAATTTTCCTAAAATTGGTTTCACATATTTAATTCCCAAAAATATAATCAGGACAAGAAATAAAAGCACCACATCTTTTGTAAAACTTTGCCAAGGGGTCAATTTTAGGGCATCACCAAAACAACCACAATCACGTACTTTATCAAAATATGCTGAATAAAACGTAAGAAATGTGAAGAAGACAATCAAAATCAACAAACTCCATTTTGTGAATTTTGGTTTGTAGCCAATCAACAAAAAAATTCCTAAAATCACTTCGAATATCACAACTATAATTGCAATTCCCAAGGCATAATGCTCAAGAAATGGCAGGTTCAAAACATCTGGTTCAAAATATTCCTGGAGTTTGTATGAGAATCCGAGTGGATCGTTGAGTTTGATCATTCCGGAGATGATGAACAAAATTCCTACTAAAATTCGTGCAATGTTGACAATGTATTTCATAAAAAATCCAATTTTAAAAATTCCAAATTCCAATAAATGTCATTGGATTATATTTATAATTGCAGCGAGTATTTTTCTTAACTCTTCTGCTTCAATGGTTAGATTGTCAATTTCGACCTCATATTCAATATTTGTAGCTTTAAGCAATCGTAATCAATATCTACTTTCTTTTGCCTCTTTCCTTGATATCTTCAATCTAAATAAAAAATTCTTGTCGCCAAGTTTTTAATTGGCTTCACTATAATATGCGCCTTCTGAACCAGACCATTCTACTAATTGTTTAGAATCTTCATTATTAAAAATTGTGTGCTTCAATTTTTACAAAAACAATCTACAATCCTTAGCAAACTCAAATGTCCTTTCTTCTAAATTATAAATTCTTTCTTCCATCATCCATTGGAATTTGAAATTTTATTTTATTGTTTATTGCGCAGCTTTTTCCTTCAAATGAATCATTGCAAAAACTGCATAATTGATCATATCTTGATAATTTGCATCGATGCCTTCACTCACGATTGTTTTTCCTTTATTGTTTTCAATGGTCTTTACGCGCAATAGTTTCTGCAGAATCAAATCCGTAAGCGAGCTCACGCGCATATCACGCCATGCCTCGCCATAATCATGGTTTTTGTCCATCATCAATCGCTTGGTAAAGGCTACTTTTTTATCGTAAAGTTTGGTAGCCTCATCAACCTTCAAATCTGGTAAGTCTACAACTCCTTTTTCAAGTTGAATCAATGCCATGATCGAATAGTTGATGATGCCTATGAATTCGCTAGCTTCATCTTCATCAACTTTTCTCACACTATTCTCTTGCAAACTTCGAATACGTTGTGCCTTTATAAAAATCTGGTCGGTAAGGGAAGGTAATCTTAAAATTCGCCATGCACTCCCATAATCACTCATTTTATTTACGAACAGATTACGGCAGATTTCGATAATAGCATCGTATTGTTTTGAAGTTTTTGGCATCTAAAATTTTAATTTTGCGTAAATTTCGCCTAAAAAGTTTAAAGTTCAAAGTTCAGGGTTCAAAGTTTTCCGGATATTAAAGCAAATATCCACAAATTTGACTTTTGCAAAATCTCAACTTTGAATCTTAAACTTTGAACTTTGAATCAACTTCATGGCAATAAACTGCAAAGGCCAACTTATCGACCTCTCTACTCCCAAAGTAATGGGCATTCTCAATCTGACTCCAGATTCATTTTATGATGGTGGAAAGTTTAAAGATAAGGTTTCAGCATTAAAACAGGTCGAAAAAATGCTTTCAGAAGGTGCGACTTTTGTTGATGTTGGCGCATATAGCTCACGACCAAATGCCATAGATATAAGTGAATCCGAAGAATTGCTGCGAATCTTGCCAATTATTAAATTGATTTTAAAAAAATTTCCAGAAATTTTGCTTTCTATCGACACATTTAGAAGTACGATTGCCAAAAAATGCGTCGAGGCTGGAGCCTGTATGGTCAATGATATTTCTGCTGGAAAATTGGACGAGCAGATGCTTCAAACGGTGGCCGATCTCCGAGTGCCTTATATTATGATGCATATGCGGGGAACACCACAAACGATGCAGAAGCAAACAGATTATAATAATTTAATCAAGGAAATTTTATTTTATTTTTCAGAACGGGTTGTGGCTGCAAGAGCTTTGGGAATGGTGGACTTGATAGTGGATCCTGGCTTTGGATTTTCAAAAACATTGAAGCAGAATTATGAAATTTTGAATCATTTAGAACTTTTCAAAATACTCGATTTACCGATATTGGCTGGGTTCTCACGGAAATCAATGGCCTATAAGCCCTTAGGCTTGACTTCCAAAGAAGCACTTAACGGCACAACAGTGTTGAATACCATTGCTTTGCACAAAGGTGCCAACATTTTGAGAGTTCACGATGTTAAAGAGGCAGTGGAATGTATAAAGTTGGTTGATTGTATTTAGGAATATGTCAGTGTTCAGTGTTTCTGCCTTCGCAAAAATGCTACGGACGGACGGCCAATGTTCAGTAAAAAGTATAATTGTTTTGTTAGTAAAAAGAGAGTCTTTAAATGAAATATTTTTATGTCCTAATTATCCTTTTATTTTTTTCCTGCGGAAAGGAAAAATCCTTGCAATTGCCCGAAATTTATCATTCCAATATTCATGAAGTGTTGAACATTTCGCAGGCATACGTTTTTTATAATGAAAGCGAAAAAGATTCTGTGGAACTCAATCGCAAAAATCTCAACATCACAACCAATTGGCTGGTAAACGTAGATAAACGACTGACGTTGCGACAAGCCATTCCATCGATTCAAATTCTTCAAAACAAAAAAAGGGATGTTAAATCGCACAAAAATGAAGTTACCAAAAATTATTATTCATGTAATGATACATCAATCAAAAAATTAGGTTTTTTGGACTTTACAGAGGTTATTTATCATAACGGCATCGATAGAAACATTGTGGAAAATCACGATATCTATGAGCTTCCCGTCTTTGACAAATCCAATTATATCATGAGCATCTTGTTTAAGTCCAATGATTCTGTGAGCATCAATTCCTCGAATGTCAAAAAGTCTGAATTTGTTCAGCGTCTAAAATATATGGATTCCATTCAAGATAAAATGATGGGCATGATTTATTTGAAATTTAATCAAAACCTTACGTTTCAAGACTATATCAATTATAAATCACTATTGGCCGAAGTAAAATTAAAGAATGCCATAATCTCCAATGACGAGTATATTTATAATTAAACTCCCCGTTGTTCATTTTGGGTGATTTCATCATTTTTTACTCTGACCCTAAAGGGAATATCGATGAAAATTTTCAATCTTCATTTAGGATAGAAACTAAAAAACTAAAAATTTCTTCCAAACATTAGTTAGATCTACAAAATTGCATATCGAGGTTAACTATATTTTGTTAAATTTACACAAACCTCATAGGATTGGACAAACTTAAATTTTGGGATTTTGGCGTCATCGATTTTATCGATGTGTTTCTAGTTGCCATTCTCCTCTATTACATCTATAAACTTGTCAAGGGCACTGTCGCAATCAATATTTTCATTGGCATTATTATCATTTATGTAATTTGGAAATTGACAGATTTTCTAAATATGTTCATGCTCCACAATATTTTTGACGGATTTATGAAAGTTGGAATCATTGCATTGATTGTAGTCTTCCAACCTGAAATCAGGAAATTTCTTTTGATGGTAGGTTCCACAAATTTGAGTGGGAAGCGGAAGTTATTCAGTAAACTTAAATTCCTAAAAACAGAGAACAATACAGACACCGACATCGCTGCGATCGTTTCTGCCTGTGAACGAATGAGTTCTACAAAAACAGGCGCACTGATTGTCCTAGAACGCAACAACAACCTTGATTTTTTAACAGGTACAGGAGATGACATGAACATCACTGTGACTCAACCAATCATTGAAAGTATTTTTTTTAAAAACAGTCCGTTGCACGATGGGGCCATTATCATCTCCAAAAATACCGTGAAGGCAACACGAGTAATTCTACCAG
>JBDSFP010000159.1:0-9256 GCA_039919415.1 Aquaticitalea sp.
GGCAACAATGAAACTAACAAATATAAGCGACTAGAAAGCACTGGACTACTGACTCAATATATAACTTACCTACAAGAATACTCAGAAAACTATAAAATAGAGTATATACCTTTTAATGGGGTAATTACAAAAACAGCTACTCTAAAAGGAATAAGTTTTGATAACCTTCTAAAAATCCGCAAAAGCAGATATCCAGATATTGAAAAATTGCCAGCCGCATTTAAACTTCTTACTGATTCAACAGCTTACCTTAGATTAAAAAGTTTTAACAGAAATGATTATGTGAATAATGAAATAAACTTTCAAGAATTATTACAATCTTCTTTTGAAACAATTAATTCTAAAGGAGTGAAAAATCTTATTCTTGATTTAAGAGGCAATTTGGGAGGAACAGATAAATATGGCAAAATGCTATTTTCATACTTTATAGACCACAAATTTATGTATTATGATTCTTTGATTATCAATAAAGCTAAATTTAATTTTACGAAATATACGGACGAGCCTGACTTAGAAATTCCAGAGGATGCAATCACAAAAAACGATGCAGGAACTTATAATGTTATAGATCACCCCAATGTTGGGATGCAAAAAAATAGTATACCGTTTTATTCAGGCAAACTATATGTTCTTATTGATGGCGACTGTTTTTCAACAACATCTGAATGCCTTTCCATGCTGCATAGCTACACGTCTGCTGTTTTCATCGGTGAAGAAAGTGGCGGCGGATATTATGGAAATTGCTCTGGTTCCGTCCCTATATTAACGTTGCCAAATTCATTGTTACAAATTGGGATCCCACTAATGAAATATTCTATGGCTGTAAAAGATTATAAATTCAAAGACCATGGTGTGATTCCTGATCATAAAATATCACCAACTATAAAAGACAAAATTTTGTCTCATGATCCAGAACTTGAATTTGCAAAGAATCTAATCAATTAACTGACAAGACCTAAATAAACGATACATATTATTAAAAACAACTTTATAATAACCTTAATAAAGTCTTGACGATGAAAAAATAAAACAGGACGTGTACGTAACCAGTATTTCAAAAAACAAATGGCAAAATAAAAAATATTGCATCACCATTATCACTTGCAAACATGACAAATACTTAGTGTAATTAGAGTTATAATGAAAGGCAGCATACAACAATATATATAAAAAAAGGCGAAATAGTAGTAAAATAATGGATTTTGGCTCTCATCAAAAATCACGCTTAATCGAAAGTTCCGTACTTCGAAATTGCCTACTTTTCATACATTAACAGTTAAACGAGCCTACAAAAAAACCTAAACCAAAATCCTAATATTTGCATAAGAATTTTCCATCGCCTTAACCACTTTTTGGGGATTCAGCCATTCCACTTTGGTAATCCCTTCTTCCACTTGTGGCTCCAATTTACCTTTATAATTGGACCACATTTCAAACCAGTACGTGATTTTTATTTTATGTCGTCCGTTGCGTTTAAAAATATGAGAAATGGTGTCCAATGTCTTTACTGTTTTTATAAGAAAACCGAAACAAAATTTGCAGATGTTCGGTATGTGCAGATGGATTAGTTGCATAATCAGAGTCCAAATTATGAATTGGCATATTTGCAGTCTCCAGTTTACAAAGGACAATTGAACTTGACTTTTTCAAAAAAATAGCCGAACTTCGATTAACAGTCGATATATTCAAATGAAACTGACTATATCTTAAAGTTAGGGGTCATTGTAAAATGCCAACCTAACTTGACAATTTAGCACCAACAGATAATGCAACAAGACAAATTATTAATTTTGTTACTGAAATATAAACTTAAAATTCAACAACTATGACAATCAAAGAATCGAACATCACAATTAATGTAAAGGATATTGACAAGTCCATTGGATTTTACAAATCCATCGGCTTGACAGAAAAAAATCGATGGGGCAATCACTATGCACAACTGACAGCACCTGGTCTTGTCATTGGCCTACATCCGACCACTGACAAAAACCTGTCAGGTGGTTCTGGCAATACTTCAATAGGTTTTACAACAGACAATTTTGAGGAAGTAAAATCTCATTTAATAAAATTGTCTATCAACGCACACACAAGAGAAGAAGAAGGCGGACAATTCCTGCACTTTAACGACCCTGACGGAACTGCTCTGTATTTTATAAAACCTAAATGGTAATTAGTAAAACGGGCAATTAAGTAATGTTATGCCGAAAGACACGAAAATAATTTATAGCGGACACGCAATATGACTTTCAGGACTTAGACAACAACGAAAGACAAAACAACGAACCGCTAACAGCACCTACAAGAAATTGGCTGGTCAGTGGTTAAATGAAGCTTTTTGCTTCTTATCAAGTTTAGTGGTGGCAGAAAGTTTTCTTCTACGAAATCGTTAACTTCTTGTAATTGCCAAACGTTAAACGAACCCAAAAAAGACATTACACCAAAATCCTAATATTCGCATAAGAATTCTCCATAGCCTCAAGCGTTTGTTGTGCGTTGAGCCATTCCACTTTAGTAATCCCTTCTTCTACTTGTGGCTCCAATTTTCCTTTGTATTCAGAGGTCATTTCGAACCAATATGTGACTTTTATTTTATGTCGTCCGTTGCGTTTAAAAATATGGTAGGTGGTTTCCAAAGGTTTAACGATTTTTAAATCTGTCACATTCGTTTCCTCTTCAACTTCACGCAAAGAAGTTTCTTCGATGCTTTCGTTGCCTTCCACTTTCCCTTTGGGCAAATCCCATTTGTCATTGCGATAGATGAATAAAATTTCGCCTTTTTCATTCAGTACTTTTCCGCCACCGGCAATAATGTTGGGTAGTTTTTTCAAGAACTTTTTGAGAAGTTTGTTTTCCTTTTTTGCAATCAGTCTAACCCCTTCAAGAGAGGTCGAATTCAATTCCCTGATGACCTTACCAATATGAACACTATCGAACAAATAGTTCTTAAAGTTAGTTTCAAAGCCAACTTCAGAGGTCAGGATAATTGGCTTGTCGTTGACAAAAATTGTAGTCATTGTATGGCTAACATGTTTCTTGAATTGGTAAAAATATCAATTTTTGTACTATGTCAACACTTTTAAAAATAAATTATCTGTAAATTTTCAAAAAAGGTTTTCACAATTTTCAGTAGTTTTACGTCATGATTTTTGATAAAGCCACCGCTAAACAGACCGCAAAACTTTTATTGCAGATCCATGCGATAAAATTCCAACCCACGCAACCATTCACTTGGGCATCTGGTTGGAAATCTCCTATTTATTGCGACAACCGAATTGTACTGTCATTTCCGCCCATTCGCAATTACATCAGGGAAACTTTGGCAAAACAAATTGAAAAAAAATTCGGTAAACCGGATGTCATTGCTGGCGTTGCCACAGGCGCCATTGGCATTGGTATTCTTGTTGCCGAATATCTCGGATTGCCCTTTGTATATGTCAGACCGGAAGCCAAAAGCCACGGTCGTCAAAATCAAATCGAAGGCTTTATAGAAAGTGGGCAAAATGTCGTGGTGGTTGAAGATTTGATCAGTACTGGACTAAGTAGTCTGAACGCGGTAAAAGCCCTCAAAGAAGCAGGCGTGAATGTCAAAGGGATGGTGGCCATATTCTCCTATGGTTTTGATGTAGCGGCCATTAATTTCAAAGACGAAAATGTGACGCTGCATACCTTGAGCAACTACGAAAGTTTACTCGAACAAGCACTCGATACGAAGTTCATCACCCCAAAAGAACAGGACATTTTATCAGCCTGGAATGCCAATCCGAGTGAATGGAACGGATTTTGATTAAACCATGAAGTTGTGTAGTTGTTCGTCGTTGAGTCGATAAAATATGAACAACAGAGAAATCAACAACAAACACCTCAACAACAAGTAAAAAAAAATGAAATTAGATTCCCCAAAACAAATCATAAATAGATCATCACAGGAAGTATTTGACTTTCTGTCCGGAGTCAAGAATTTCGAAAAATTAATGCCAGAAAACATCAGTAAATTTGAAATGATCGGTTCTGATGGTTTTGTATTCGCGTTATCTGGGATGCCGGAAGTTACACTTCAAAGAAAAGAAAGTGTATCCCCAAACAAATTGGCTCTTGGATCTGCTGGTGGAAAGTTGGATTTTAACCTGAATATTGATATCACTGAAATTTCAGAGACATCCAGTGAAGTTCAGTTTGTATTCAATGGAGACTTTAATGCCATGATTGCCATGATGGTTAAGGGACCCATCAGTAAAATGATAGAAACTTGGGTCACTAATATCCCAAGAGCCATTTAGTACAAAAGAGTTATTTCTTTAAGGTGGTATTCTTTGATGATACCATCTTCAATTTGAACTTTTAAATTACCAGAAGCCGTAATTCCTAAAATAATTCCAATAAACAATTCATCGTAGACATTTTTGAAAGTTGATGGCTTATCTTTCCTAAAAAGATTAATTTCATAAGCGGCTTTCAATCGATTTAATTGACCATTTTCCAAAAGCTGAAAATGTAGTCTCAATTGTTTTAGAAGTTCGTGCACTACTTCCTCCAAATCAAATACCTTCCCCAGAAGCAACAGCAAAGAAGTTGCATTGGGCAAATCGCGAAACTCAGTTTGATTTACGTTCAATCCAATACCAATGATGGAGGCTTGCAATTGATTCTGTTTAATGACATTTTCAATCAAAACCCCAGCAACCTTCTTGTTGTCTGACAAAATGTCGTTTGGCCATTTGATTTTTAATTTCTTGATCTGAAGCGATTCCAAAGCCTTTAAAATTGATAGGGAAACTACCATACTGATGTAAAAATTTTTCTCAACGGTCAAGGCAGTAACTTCCTTAAAAACACTGACCATAAGGTTTTTGGACTGTTCTGACGCCCATTTCGTTCCCATTTGACCTCTTCCATGCGTTTGATAATCGGTCATTACCACGGTATAATCCTCAATGCGCTCTTTGACACTCAATTGGCGCAAAAAGGAATTGGTGGAATCAATGGCATCAAGTTTGATTATACGCATGCTCGGACGTTTGATATAATTATAATATTCTTATGACTATTAATCCTTCAAAAGAACTAAAAAAATAATAACTTTGCACCAAATTGTAAATTAATTTAATGGCGAAAAACAATCATAGCGCAGATCAATTGATCACAACAATATTAGGTGGTATAGAAGATGTAAAAGGAAAAGATATTAAAATTCTCGATTTAAGGGAATTGGAAAATACGGTTTGTGATTATTTCATTATCTGTGAAGGAACTTCAAACACCCAAGTGAACGCCATTGTAAATTCCATTCAAAAAAAGGTAAGCAAAGAACTTAAAGATCATCCTTGGCACATTGAAGGCAGCGATAATGCAGAATGGGTGTTGATGGATTACGTAAATGTCGTAGTTCATGTATTCCAAAAACACATCAGACAATATTATGATATAGAAAGCCTTTGGGGCGATGCAAATTTGACGGTTATAGAAACAAGTTACTAAAGAACACATGACAAAAGAAAATAAAAACCTGAATAAAAAACCAAAATTGAATCCATATTGGATCTATGGCGCCATTATCGCCCTCTTTTTTGGTATCCAAATATTTACAGGTGGATTTGGTGGTGAAGATACAGCAAGCACAATACCTTCACAATTTTTTGAGTATTTGAAAAATGGAGATGTAGCCAAAGTGGAAATCGTCAATAATCGTGAGGCCAAGGTCTATCTGACAAAAGAAGCCTTGGAGACTGAAACCCACAAAAAGACCAAGCCACATAACATCCTTCCTACCTTGACACCTCCACCAAATTATTCTTTTGAATTTGGTGATTTGGCTCTTTTTCAGGAAAAAATCAATAAAACCATTGAAGAAAACAATTTGACCAACACCAAGGTTACCTTTGAGACCGAGCATAATGTTTGGGGAGATTTCCTGTTGACCTTACTTCCGTTCATCCTGATAATCGGGGTTTGGATTTTCATCATGCGACGTATGTCTTCTGGAGCAGGAGGGGGTGCTGGAGGTCAACTTTTCAATATTGGTAAGTCGAAGGCAAAATTGTTTGACGAAAACACCGACGTTAAAACTTCCTTTAAGGACGTGGCTGGCTTGGAAGGTGCCAAGGAAGAAGTTCAGGAAATTGTGGATTTCCTTAAAAATCCAGAAAAATATACCTCTTTAGGAGGGAAAATCCCTAAAGGAGCCTTGTTGGTGGGACCTCCAGGAACCGGTAAAACCCTATTGGCAAAAGCCGTTGCTGGGGAAGCCAAAGTACCATTTTTCTCATTGTCAGGTTCAGATTTCGTGGAAATGTTCGTGGGGGTTGGAGCGTCTCGTGTTAGAGATCTGTTCAAACAGGCAAAGGAAAAATCGCCCGCCATTATTTTTATTGATGAAATTGACGCCATTGGTAGAGCGAGAGGAAAGAATAATTTCTCAGGATCAAATGATGAGCGTGAAAATACGCTGAACCAACTATTGACCGAAATGGATGGTTTTGGGACCAATACCAACGTGATTGTTATAGCGGCTACAAATAGAGCCGATGTTTTGGACAAGGCCTTGATGCGAGCTGGTCGATTTGACAGACAGATTTTTGTAGACTTGCCAGACATCAGGGAACGTAAAGAGATTTTTGAAGTCCATTTACGCCCATTAAAAAAATCGGATGACCTAGACATTGATTTCCTTGCAAGACAAACACCAGGATTCTCGGGTGCTGACATTGCAAATGTATGTAACGAAGCTGCCCTAATTGCAGCTCGCCAAAACAAAAAGGCAGTCTTTAGACAGGATTTCTTGGATGCTGTTGACAGGATTATTGGTGGTTTGGAAAAGAAAAACAAAATCGTAACCCCGTCAGAAAAACGTGCTGTTGCCTTCCATGAAGCGGGCCATGCCACCATCAGTTGGATGCTTGAGCATGCCGCACCTTTGGTAAAAGTGACGATTGTGCCTCGTGGGCGTTCCTTAGGAGCAGCCTGGTATTTGCCAGAAGAGCGCTTGATTGTGAGAACAGAACAAATGCTTGACGAGATGTGTGCTGCACTCGGTGGAAGAGCCGCAGAAAAAGTGATCTTTGGAAAAATATCCACTGGAGCTTTGAGCGATCTTGAAAAAGTGACCAAACAAGCTCGGGCCATGGTCACTATTTATGGCTTGAGCGAAAAAGTAGGAAACCTCACTTATTATGATTCGTCAGGCCAAAATGAATATGGCTTTACCAAACCTTACAGTGAACAAACTGCGGAATTGATAGATAACGAAATTTCAAACATTATTGAAGAACAATATCAAAGAGCCATAAAATTATTGGAAGAACATAAGGACAAACTGACTCTATTGGCAGAAGTATTATTGGAGAAGGAAGTTATCTTCAAAGATAATCTGGAGAAAATATTCGGGAAGCGTGCCTATGAAAAGGAAGAAATTCTGGAAATCCAAAAAAAACCATTGACCGAGACGATTCCTGAGTTGATAAAAGATAATTCTGTTGAAGTTGAATCGGAGGAGCTTTCAGAAGAAGAAATAAAGGATGATTTACTAAAGTAAGACAGCCAATGAAATTATAAAAAACTTAAATTAACCAATGATTAATTTAAGTTTTTTTATATTTGGTATAATCATTAAAAAAATCTGGTTAATAGCAATTCATTCATGAGTCTATTTCGTAAAATCTTCGGCCTAAAGGAAGGCGAAGGAGATCATATAAAAAACGAAGAGAGAGGCAAATATATGCCTGAGATCAAACTGCCGATTGATGAAAAATTTACCATAAATTTTAAGGCAAATGGCGGTAAATTTCTGTACTGTGAAAATATGCAGGAAATTTTTGACACACTGAATGACATTATCAAGGAAAATAAATGGGAAGATCTAAAGGTTTTTCTCATCGACGAGAGACTTAAGAATCTGTTTAATGATTTTAACTTCGACACTTCGAATAAAGTTTCAGAGAGTGTTTATTTTTTCTCCACTTGTGAATATTTGATTGCTGATGATGGATCGCTTTTGATTTCCTCAAACCAGATTGCAGAAAAAAAACTCAAGGAACTTCCTCCAAATTTCGTGATTTTTGCCACTACCAGTCAATTTGTGGAAAGCATCGGTGAAGGATTGCGAGGCATCAAGAATAAAAACAGAGATAAAATACCTACCAACATCACGACCATCAAGCACTTCAAAACTCTTGAAGATAAGGATTTCCTTACTTATGGAAGCAGTTCAAAAAACTTATATTTGCTACTGTTAGAAGACTTATAAATGAAGGAACTCAGTACACGAGCCGTATCAGGAGCTTTATATATTTCATTGCTTATCCTCTGCATATACTGGCAATACGCCTTGGTAGCCCTTTTTTTCGGTTTTGGATTGATCTGTATGGCAGAGTTCAAAAAACTGATCCAACTTGAAAGCAAAGCTCCTTACATTGTTTTTGTCATCATGTATCTGGGCTTCAGTATTTGGTGCATTTTGTCAAAACCAGGATCTGGCTTTAATGAAGCTATCCAGATTTTACAAGTGATTACCATTTTTGTACAATTGCTTTTGATAAAAGACCTGTTTTCAGAAAAAACCATTCCTTTATTCACTACCAAACGATTTATATTGACCACTTTTTACTTAAGCAGTTCCTTTGTCTTCTTGATTCTTATTGCCAACAACCATTATGAGTTCACGCCGGTATTGCTAATGGGCGCGTTTATTTTAGTGTGGATCAACGACACGGGTGCGTATTTCATAGGAAAGAATTTTGGAAAGCAAAAATTATTTTCAAGCATTTCACCAAAGAAAACAGTCGAAGGTTTTTTGGGAGGCTTATTTTTTGCCTGTATCGCAAGCTATTTTATTGCAAAATTTACAGGCACTTTGGATTTTACCTATTGGCTCATTTTAAGCATTGTTGTGAGCGTTTTTGGCACGATTGGCGATTTGATAGAATCCAAATTCAAGCGTCAGGCCAATGTTAAGGACAGTGGGGTAATTATGCCAGGTCAC
The DNA here is from genome assembly GCA_039919415.1 of Aquaticitalea sp. Classification (GTDB taxonomy): domain Bacteria; phylum Bacteroidota; class Bacteroidia; order Flavobacteriales; family Flavobacteriaceae; genus JBPOFM01. Next base: position 8,978 of record JBDSFP010000159.1, read on the forward strand.
GGCGGCTTGTTAGATCGCTTGGATAGTATTATTTTTGTGGCACCATTTTTCTATTTATTTTTAAGATTGTATCCTCATGTTTCATAAAGAAGGCCATAAAATCATATTTTTAAGTTTTGTCATTTTGGTGATTTCTCTCTTTTTGATTGATCATTTCGTCACTTTGGAATGGCTGCGCAAATCACTGATGTTGCTATTTTTAGGCGTCTTTTTGTTGATTCTCCAATTTTTCAGAAATCCAAAACGTATTGGAGATTTGCAAGAACACCAAGCTTTATC
>JBDSFP010000174.1:0-2823 GCA_039919415.1 Aquaticitalea sp.
TGGATATTAAAAATCATTTATTTTAAAACATACAATTATGAAAAATATATTATTTATCGCAATTATATTGGTGATGGTCTCTTGTAAAGAAGACAAACAACCACCAAGAGATTATGCCATTATTCATGGCACGATTACAAACCCTATCGACAGTTTGAAACTGCGTTTGTACAATCCAAAAAACAACAAGAATATCATTATTGAAGTGGACAAAGATGGACATTTCAGGGACACTATAAAGTTGGAAACACCCGCAACCTTTACCGCAGTTTATAAAGGGACCTTTGCCTTTCATTTGGCAAATGATATGGATACTGAAGTGAATCTTGATGCTGAAAACTTGGCAAAAAGCATAAGCTTTTCAGGAAAGGGAGAAGCAGAAAATAACTTTTTGAGATTCAAGGCAAAGAAATCGAGTGCACTTTATGGCGAAGACTATAAAGAATACTATAGTTTGAACAGAACAGATTTCGATACCAAAACTAAAAATTATTTAGCTGATTTAAACAAAGAATTGGAAGCAAAAAAATCAAATTTGGATTCCACTTTCGTGAGCAATCAAATGGAGGAAATGAAAGCCTTCGAAGGTCAGAATTTGACCCAATATGAAGAACAACAGAAAATAAACAAAGCCTTGGCAAAAGGGAATGTTTCGCCAGAATTTAATGACTACCTCAATTACGCTGGAGGAACATCTTCCTTAAAAGATTACAAAGGAAGTTACGTCTATGTCGATGTTTGGGCAACCTGGTGTGGTCCTTGTAAATATGAAATCCCTTTCTTGGAAACTGTCGAAAAAGAGTACCACGACAAAAACATAAAATTTGTGAGCATGTCAATTGACAATAAAGAGGATGAGCAAAAATGGCGAGATATGATTGTAGCAAAAAAAATGAGCGGCATCCAAATATTAGCGGATAAAGATTATGAATCGCAGTTTATATCTGATTACTTTATCTACGGCATTCCACGTTTTATATTGATTGACCCACAAGGCAACATTGTCAATTATGATGCTCCAAGACCTTCAGAGGAAAAATTGAAAACCTTGTTCAACAGCTTGGATATTTAAAATTCCAAAACATTCAAAACATCATTTTTTGTTTGATTATTTAAAGCTAAAATCAGAGCGTTATATGGCTCTGGTTTTAGTTCTAAATAGGACATCAATGTCTAATCTGAAGTCATCAGTTCCTTCTTAAAAACTGAATAATTGACATTATTACAACCGTAAACATGAAAAAATTAGTCTCGATTCTCATACTATTCATTTGCTTCCATCTGAACGCACAAGTCGTAGATGCAAACAAGCAACTTCCTCAAAACAAAACAGTCAAAAAAGGCGTCTTGGCAAACGGCTTGATCTATTATATCTACAGCACAGACGTGACCAAGGATGCTGTGAGTTATTACATCATCCAAAATGTGGGTTCGGTTTTGGAAAATGATGACCAACAAGGTTTGGCGCATTTTTTGGAGCACATGGCGTTTAATGGCACAGAAAATTTTGCTGGCAAAGGTGTTTTGAACACCTTGCAAAAAGAAGGTGCTGTTTTTGGACAGGACATCAATGCCTTCACGGCTTTTGATGAGACTGTTTATAATATGAACAACCTTCCGAACACTCCAGAATTAATTGACACCTCGTTATTGATGTTAAAAGATTGGTCGAATGGTTTGTTATTGACAGATGAAGAAATTGATGCCGAACGTGACGTCATCAAAGAAGAATGGCGTACACGACAATCTGGTGGCATGCGAATTTTTCAGCAGAGTTTGCCTGTGATGTTCAACAATACTATCTATGCCAAACGAATGCCGATTGGTTTGATGGACATTGTTGCCAGTTTTAAATATAAAACTTTACGTGATTTTTATCACGATTGGTACCGAACCGATTTACAAGCAATCGCTATCATTGGAGATGTAGATGCTGACGACATTGAACGAAAAATTAAAACACTTTTTTCTGATATTCCAGCGATTGAAAATCCGAAAGAACGCACCATTGTTAGTATTCCTGAAAATGATAAATTGATATATGCACTTGTACAAGATAAAGAAGTGACGACAGCGCAATTGGAATTCGGTATCAGACATCCAAGACCAGAAACCTATAAAACGGAAGCCGACTTGCAACGTTTTTTAACGGAAAATATGATTACAACAATGTTTGGCGCTCGAATAGGCGAAATCGCTCAAAATCCAGACGCACCATTTTTAGGAACGCGGATTAGTTATGGTAAAAATTCAAGAGCTACCAATGCATTTTCTGCGTCCATTTCTCCAAAGCCAGAAAAACAGCAACAAGCTTTTAAAACAGTGATGGAAGAAATTTATCGTGCGGTGAAATATGGTTTTACACAAGAAGAAATGGATAGAACCATTGCCCAATTTAGAAATTACTACGAAACGCAAATTACAAAAGAAGACGATAAATCTCACGAAGCGATTGTCTATGCGATTCAACAAAATTATTTGGAGCATATTGACATGGTCGATGTGGAAGCGCAATTCCCAATCATTGAAAACATTTTTAATAATGTAACGACAGAAGCAATTCACGAGAGATTGAAAGAATTATACACAGAAAACAATCGTTTCTTGATTGTCACAGGCGTTGATACAGCTACAAATCTATCGGAACAAGAAGCTCTGGACATCATCAATTCCGTTGAGAATGATTCCACGTTGACAGCATACACAGATGCTTTTTCTGGAAAAACGCTGATTTCGAATTTGGATATCAAGTCAGGGAAAATCATTTCAGAAAAGCAAAATGAAAACTTAAAAGCGACTACGTTTAAATTGAGCAACGGCATT